>NZ_JBBCZC010000003.1:0-142638 GCF_037144575.1 Sporosarcina sp. USHLN248 | reverse complement strand
CATCCGCGAGCTACTTTCAGTATTGAATGAGAAAAATACAAGAACAGGTGGCGAAAAACGATTCGTTTTTCGCCACCTGTTCTATTTTAGGGACTTATTGGACAGCCCCTTCAGTCAAAACCATGCAATTGTTTACTTTTTCTTTTCGGAACTATGGTCGTTCGTACAATAGCTATGCGGGTTATTTGAGGCCTTATGAATATTTCTTAAGTCGATTATAATTGGTTCATGAACCGTATTAACGTTTTCGCCGTCTGTGTTTTTAGGCATTGGAAAGTGAGTGGATGTTTCCTCCGGATCGAATTCCTCTATAGCGTCTTGACGTTCTGTTTGGCTTTCCATGAATGTTGTCGGATGTGGAAGCCCGGATTGTTCTTCTTCATGTCGTTTCATCCGTTCTTGTTTGTATCGCATATGGAGACGTTTTCGTTCTTCATCGGTACTGCTCTGTATATTGTTTGGTGTAATGTGTTGGTTGCTATTTTTTGGTTCGTATTCTGTTTTGTCAAAAAGCGTCTCAGCTCCGATCCTGCCTAAAGCACGGTTCTGATCGAATGGCATTTCATAGGTATCCGGCACGATGCTGTCCCTAAAATCGTTTTTTGGCATGCCGTCATCGCCGATATTAGAAGATAGGTCATGATTTTGTTGTAAATAAGCTGCTTCGGAAACAGGGCGATTGAATGGATTCGTTTCCGGCTTGTTTCGTTCTTCCAAAATTTCATACACCGTTTTTTCAGGTTCCCCTTCGACATAAAGCAGCCACTTGCCTTGTTTAATTTCCGATTCGTATTTTTTTAGATCTGCTTCATCCAATCCTATTTCAACTAACATGCTTCGTACATGGTTTTCCCCGGAAAAGAAACTAATGATGCGGTCTAAATAGTTGGATGGGGCGGATTGAATGTCATGAAATGACTTTCGCCTAAAAAGATCTACGTCCTCTTCATTTTTTGCAACGATATACATCGAAGAAGGATCAATACCTTTTTCCTCCAATTTCTCAATGGCGTCGATGATTGATTGCTCTGTATCATACAACCCGACAAAGGTTTTTTGTTCCATAGCAATTCCTCCTTTATCTATGCTCATCCATACCCGATTTTAGAAAATTGGAAACGAATGTACTTTCGTAATGGTCATTGTTTTCCATTCAAATTTAGTCCCGTTTTGATGTATGATAGAACGTATGGTTTCTATTTAACGCATTGTAATTCGGGTTTTGCAATGGTTAATCTAGTTTGAAATCCACTCATATAGGTATCAATTAAGGCTACGATATCGGAAATATCTTATTGAACAACGAAAGGAGGTTGTCCTGTTGAGTGAATTGGAAGTCGTGACGTGCAGATTGGATATGACGAATCGTGCTCGAAAAGAAATTGGTAGATGGATAGTGGATGAACATGCCCTATTTTCGATGCAGGATCATTTTGATGTTTACATAGAAAAACAGCCCGCGAAACAGGACAATATGTCTTTCTCCTTTTATTTTGACCCGAAGACGAATGTCCAATTGCGTAATTTTTTGGACGGAAGAGTGCCTATTTTGGAATGTGTATATAAGAATGAAGGGTTTGTCGCTACGAACTTTCGTGTGAGAGGCAGGAGAGAGCGTGTCCAGACGAATCGACGCTATGCCGCGCGATTGAAGTTCGCCTTAGGATCTACTGGAAAAGTGATGCCAATTCAGTTGTATACAGCTTTACGCGAACTTCCGATAGCGGAAGAACGATCCGCCTATGTAGAAAAACGCATTAAAAGCTGGGAAGGATATTTACGGATTGAGGAAAAGAATGCAGATGTGGAAGATATGGTGGCTCATTTTTCTCAGCCTTTTTATAATGAAGATTTCAGTAAGTTAACGATTGTATGCAGCGGATTGGAAGCAAAAGATTGGAATACGATTGTTCGTTTCAGTGCGAAGCTAAAAGGGCAGCAAGAGGATATTGGCACTGTAATCGATGTGAAACGATCGAGTCGAAAAGTAAAAATAGAATTGACCCGTAAATCGCAAGCGAAAGCACGGCATGGAACATTGCTTCCGAATAACGTAAATGAAATTGTCTTCAGCAATTTTGCTCAATTGAGCCAGATCAAAAGACTCCGGAAAGGCTTCAAAGATTTGCAGGATGGGATTGCGGCAAACGCCAATTTGGAAAAGGTTTTATTTGAAGAGCGTCCTGTCGTTCAAATTACAAATAAACAAGTCGAGTTAGAATTCCATCATCCTTTAAATGAATTTCAGCGTGAAGCCGTTACAGGCGCTATGTCCGCGCATGACTTATACGTCATTCAAGGACCACCAGGAACGGGAAAAACGACAGTTATTTCTGAGCTTTGTCATCAGTTAGTGAAAGCCGGACAACGGACGTTAGTTGCTTCGCAATCCAATTTGGCAGTAGACAATGCTTTAGGGCGTCTACTATCCGATCCGGGCATCCGCATTTTGCGTTATGGCAGAACGGAAAGCATTGAAGAGGAAGGTAAGCGTTTCATTGAAGAAAATGTTGCCTTGCATTGGCGGGACGAAACTTTTGAAGCGGTTGAAACAGAAAGGCGCCATCATGCAGAACGTGAACGTGAAGTGAGTGAAGAGATTTCGCGATTAGTGGATGAAGAGGCGCGATTGCTAAAAGAAATTGAGGATATTGAACAGAAAATTGTAGAAAAGCAAGCTGCTGAAGCTGAACATGCCGAGTTGTCGAAACAACATAGGGAAATGCAGACTGAAAAAATGGAGTTGAAAAGGAAAGAAACAGAAGCAGCTGAACAGTTAGATAACATTCGAGCTGTGATCGAAACGTTAAAAGCTGAAACGGCGATTGCAGAACAGAAAAGAAAAGAGATGGCCATTCCTTCAGAAATGGTGCTTGAAATGGAAGAGAAGCAGCAAAGAGTTGCATTCTTACAACGAACGTTGCGTTATTTCCAAACAGAAGAAGCGATTGAAGTTGCTCAATCTTCTGTTAGAAGAATGGAAGAGGATGCTGCAAGAAAAACTGTACAATGTGAGCCAATTAGACAGTTTTTAACGCTGCTTGCCCCGGTTCGCAAGCTTCAGGAAGTAGAAGATCTATTCGCTGCCCTTCAGCTTAAACCATCTTTGCCGATCAGTTTGGAGATCAACGCCCTGCGTAAATTGAGAACGGAAATTCAAAGAGGAATTTACCCTTATGAATTAAGGGAATGGAGTGAAGTCGAGGAGAGGCTAGTAAAAGGAATTGATTATGCTCAATCACTATTGAATAAAAACTCCTATCCGGTTGAACAAATGAAACCGAGACAGACTGATCGTTTTCAAACAACCGATGAAATGCATGAAATGTTAGATCAATTCGGCCGGTATTTAAGCGCAAAGGAGACGAAGCGACAAATTGCAATGCAAAATAATCCAGCAAAATTAGCTCTATTGCAACGCATTGCAAAGAATGTTGCGTATTTGTTAGGGAAAAAAGATGACGTGGAAAAACGGATGGCTGCTATTAAAGCTTCCTCAAATGAAGAAGCGGCCAATCGTTTTTTATTGGTAAAAAATGAAATTCAAGAAGAGTTTACGGAACGGCTGCGCTCATTGGAAGCTGAAATGACTGCAGCAAAGGAGGACGTTGTAAAGCAAATCGAGGAAATCGCCAACTTGAAAAAAGAACATGCAGAGCTTGCAGAAAGTGTCGATGAAGATGCAGACCGCAACACAATCGAGCGAGAAATTACTGCATTGAAAAAAGAAATTTCCGCATTTGAAGATCGCTCCGCAAAAGTAACGATCATTGAACGTTCAATCGTTGAAAAAAGAGAAGCGCTCGTTGAGCAATTAAGGAAGCTTGAAGATGCGCAAAATGCATTGGATGACATTCTTTCAAAACAGTTATTGATGACGGAAAATGTCGTACATGTTGAGGAACGGCTCGATGTTTTATATGAAATAACACGTATCAATGTGGAACAAATGAAAAAAGAACTGTTAGAAGAAGTCCGTTCAATCGGACAACGGAAGGTTGAATTGCAGCATGAGCAGAAGCGGCTGCCGATTATTCAGGAGCTACAGGAAGAATGGAGCGGTTTATTATCCGAAGCAAGCTCTTATGATTTGGATGAAATTCGGAAATTATATGTAAAACATGCCAATGTTATCGGCACGACTTGCGTTGCGTCAGCGAGAAAGGATTTTGCTGAGGATTACCCGGACTTTGATGTTGTCATTATTGATGAAGTGTCAAAAGCGACGCCGCCAGAACTGTTATTGCCGATGCTAAAAGGGAAAAAGATCATTTTAGTTGGAGACCATCATCAACTGCCCCCTTTAATCGGTAGGGAAACGATGGAGGAGTTTGTGGATGAAATCAATGATGAAACGGAAAAGAATGAGCTGCGCAGCTTGCTAAAAGAATCGTTGTTCGAACGATTGTTCAGGACATTGCCTAAGAAAAACAAAACAATGCTCTCCATCCAGTATCGTATGCATGAGAAAATAATGGATGCGATTGCTCCATTTTACGAGGAAGGCAACTATCGCCTCCGCTGTGGGCTGGATGATTCGGAACGGGTGCGTGACCATTTCCTCCATTCCCGCTACTTTAATCGCAATGACCATTTATTATGGTTTGATATGCCGAATGAGCCGGATTATTTTGAGGCGCAAGTGAAAGGCGGCACTAGTTTGTACAACGAAGCGGAATTACAAATGATTGGGGAGCTATTAGAGGATTTGGATGAGGCGACTGAGCAAGCGAAAAGGGAAGGGAGACTCCCTGCTGACAGTAAAAAAAGCGTTGGGATCATTAGTTTTTATGGCGAACAAGTAAAGCGGATTGACCGCTTGATTGAGCAAGAAATTCGCCCTAATCATTTGCATTGTCGGACAGGCTCGGTCGATAAGTTTCAAGGGATGGAAATGGATGTTATTTTGTTAAGCTTTGTCCGAAACCATCAGCAGCCAAGCGGTACAATCGGCTTTGCGGAGGATTACCGCAGATTGAACGTCGCACTGTCACGCGCAAGGGAGTTACTATTGATCGTTGGGAGCTCGGAAATGTTTACGAAACGGCCAAAAAAAGCGGAAACGAGGGAAATGTATAGCCGCTTAGTAGAGCAAGTAAGGCGGTTAAACGGTTTCCGTTTGTTACATCATGCGGGAGGACGAGCCAATGGATAATGTGAAAAAGAATTTAAACAGGGAGTTGTTAGCCGATCCAAACGTCCGCCTATTGCATTCGGCAACGTGGACAATACCTATTCAAGAAATTGAAATTTCCTATGAAACAGTAAAGCGTACACCGATGGATTTGCTTATGAAAATGCTACTCATCGTTTTCAGCAAAATGCAAACAGATTCGGTTGAAGAGATAAGTGACCTTTTGCGTGTTGAACCATTGTTCATTGAAGACATGATAAAAAGTATGCAATACGCAAAAATGATCGAAAAGAAGCCGGAGTATTTCAGTTTAACTGAAACAGGAAAAGAGCAGTTGAAATTAGGAATTTTTATTCACCCGCCTGAAAAAGAAGAGAAGACAGCCTATTATAGCAGTACACATGGCGAATTTCTTTTCGGGGAATTAAAAGAGGGAAGTGAACCGTTGTATCGCTATGCAAAAGAAGAAGTAGCGGTGGAGAAAATTGAAGAGAACCAGCTGCGAAAAGCTGTGGACAAACTATCTGCAACAATAGAAGAAGAAATGCTTATTACAGTTCAATCCATTCGATCTGTAACGGAGCTCGATATGCATACGGTTCCTATTTTTGAGTACCATTTGTATCATGCGGCCGAGGATAAAATGTATGCACGCGTTTGGAACAGTTTATCCGCTCAATGGGATGAACAATTGGCAGAGGAAATTATGGAGAAAGAACTTTCAACATGGAGAGAGCACTATAAAATATGAAAAAGAGGTTGTCTGAAGCGTTCTTGCTTTCATGATAACCTCTTTTACTTATTTGAAAAATAAATAGCGAGCAATAGACAGGAAAGCATGCGGGATTGCACCGTTGAAATACGCACTTTCTCCAGTTGCCAAATAGGCAGCTTGTTGACAATCGAACGGCGAAGGGTTCGATTTGCCGTATTGCGCTCTTAGCAGAAATTAAGGCACCTTTAGGACGTGGCGTTCTTAGGTTGCCTTCCTTGACAAGCGTTTTCAAGCCAAGCTGGGCAAACGCTTATTCCATGACTAAAAACCTTAAAAAGACTGCAGACAAAGTGAAAAAATACTTTGTCTACAGTCTGTAGGTTCTATGTAATCGATGGATTTACCTAACCAATGTTATTGAGAATGGTGAATGTAGAAAAATGGCATATTCTCGTGCATGCGACTCACGGAACTTACTAGCTTCCATACAATAGAAAGAAGAAGGTAAGAAGGGGTATGTCTCATGGAGAAACAGGATCCTCATTTTGATATCGGACATAATCAGCGCCAGTTCGTATATAATCCTTACGAATCTTTCATTGAGCAACAATTGGAGATGTATACACTTATTTTAGATCGTTTAAAGAAGTTGGAGTCGGCGGTTGATTGGTTGGTGGAACAGCAAATAGAGCAAAGAAAGCGTCATTATCGTTTGAGCAACAGGCTGCTGTCCATCTATCACAGGCAATTGGATGATTTAGATCTTCAATCGGATGCATTCGAATTGTTGCAAGAGCAGAAGAGCGATATTAGCCGTTTGCGCAGAAGTTTGAGGAATCACCGTTATACGATGAATGAGTTTGTTTTCAATAGTCAAGAGGACACACAAGATATTATAAAAATGTTAGAGAATTTGCAGAAACGAAAGTTGGATGATTCTGGAGATCAATAGTAATCAGCAAGTCCAAGAAGAATTAGAGGATAATGGAAGAGATAATTTATAACAAAACCAGTGAAGGTACTATTTGTAGCTTCACTGGTTTCTTTTAGGCAGCAAATTCTTTAGAACAATGCATTACAAATCAAGCTTGTCGTTTTTTCTCGAATTGAGTTCAGCATCATTTCGTTTATTGCGCTTTACATTTGAGCGATCTTCGAACTCTCCAGTCACTTCTACATTACCGTCTTGCTCCATGTACGCTTCTTCATGCTTCACTGAATCGCGCACTGTTTCGACATCTTCCACTTCGCGTTTGCCAATAACGATTTCTTCTGAAACATACGGTTTTTTCGTTACTTCAAGTCGTTCTTCCATAACTGGAATATGGATTGTTTCTTCATCATCTTGCAATCTGAAATCCGCTTCATTTTGTTCGTATTCATTTACCGGACGACGTTCTACATACACTTCCTCACGCATGACAGGAACATCGATCGATTGTTGTTCTTCTACGACATCCTTATGCAAGGAAATCTCCCCTTTTTCTACTTTCTCCTTATCGACGCTCAAGCGCTCTTCACGCAGCCGCATCGTTTCTTCATGTGGTGTTTCTGCCTTATATGCATTTGTTTCTTTCCGATTATTGTTTGGAGGTGTTTCATAGTTCGTTTGATTTACCAATGCTTCGCCTCCTACACGACCTAAATTTTCATTCGTCGCTGCATAAGGGGCATCGTATGCTTCCGGGAAAATCTCATCAGTTGTTTCATTTTCAATGACCCTGTTTGCGCCTAAATTCGGATCTGTTCCAAGGCCGGTTGCGCCAAATCTCTCCCCATTTGTCTTATAAAGCCGATTTGCCTCCCCTTCATCCACATAAAGAAGTTTTCCGCCAGCTTCAATATCTCTGTAATAAGCATCCATATCATTATCGTTTACGCCGACTTCCTTCAGCATGCTTCGAACATGGTCTTCTCCTGTCATAAAATCTATGAAACGATCGAACCAAGAATCTGGCGTCGTTTGGACATCCCCGTATTTAAGTCCCTGGAACATGGCTACATCGTTTTTATCCTTCGTAATGGCATATATATTTTCCCCATCAAACCCTTGCGCCTTTAAATCGTCTATTTGCTTCAATATCTCTTCGTCGTCATAGAACATACCAATAAATGTTTTGTCGTTCATACTTTGCCTCCTCCTTATGATTGTCTTCTTTTGATACCCTTTTTACAAAAACAAAAACTTTGGAAGAGTGATTGATAGCTTTTTCATGCATAAACTATTACAAAGCTTGTTGACAAGGGTTTTCAAGCCAAGCTGGGAAGCACTTATATAGTGACTACAAAACCTTAAAAAGACTGTAGACAAAGTAAAAAGATACTTTGTCTACAGTCTGATGCATTCCATTTAGGAATGTTTAAAATAATAATCACATTTGGGCGTTGTTCATCCTATCTATAAGGGAAGGGAATTTAATACGTTTGAAAGGGGATGCCGTTTGTTAATAGATGGCGTGTTCGCTGGAGGGGGATTGAAAGGATTTGCATTGGTCGGCGCTTATCAAGTGTTAGAAGAGAAAGGTTATCGTTTTCAACGTGTAGCGGGAACGAGTGCAGGAGCGTTACTTGCTTGCTTCATCGCGGCAGGTTATACGGGGAAGGAAATCGAGCAAATGATGCAAGAAGAGGATTTAGGGGCGCTATTGGATCCAAGAAAAACGATATTGCCACTGCCGTTCATGAAGTGGCTTATGCTTTATTGGCGAATGGGGTTATACCAAGGCAAAGCTTTGGAAGATTGGTTCTTTGAGAAGTTGTCGTTGAAAGGCATCTATACCTTTTCAGATTTGCCCGCCGGCTCGCTTAAATTAGTAGCATCTGACTTAACGAATGGCAAGTTAATCGTATTGCCGGATGATTTAATCCATTATGGCATTGAGCCTGAAACCTTTTCAATTGCAAGAGCATTGCGTATGAGCTGCGGCATTCCGTTTTTCTTCGAACCAGTAAAACTAAGAGTGCCTACAGGGGAGACGATCGTTGTAGATGGGGGTGTACTGAGCAATTTTCCAATGTGGCTGTTTGATGATGCGAATGGAAAGCGAGAACGACCGTTAATTGGCATGAAGCTAAGCCATCCGAAAGAGGAGATGGTCGGAAAAGAAATAAAAAATGCTTTGCACCTATTTGAAGCATTATTCTCTACGATGAAAAACGCGCATGACGAACGATATATTTCAAGAAAGCACGAAAAAGATATTATCTTTATTCCTGTTGAGCAATATAGCGCAACGCAATTCAATATGGAAGATGAACAAAAAGATGAGCTTATGCAAATTGGGCGACAACGAACAAATCAATTTCTACAAACATGGCCATATGCAAATCAGTCGGGAAAAATTTTTATGAGCCATTCGGAAGGAGGGATGCGTAAAGTCATATAATACGCAAACGGCCTGCCGATTGTCGACAGACCGTTTTTTCTTTTTATATGCGGATACCTAAAATTGAATTCCAAATGCTTTGCTCAAACTATAGTCGTTTGAAGCTATGGAATTTTGATTTCCAATAGGAATTGCTCAAGCTTGTAATTTGGGATTTCGATCCGCCAGCATGGACAAATTTATTATTGCCGACATAAATACCGACGTGTGAAATTCCTTTACGATATGTATTTTGGAAGAAAACAAGGTCACCAGGCTTTGGTGTTGACACTTTTTTAGATTGATTAAACTGACTTAATGTGTCGCGGGCAACTGTTTTTCCAGATTTTTTAAATGCGTATTGAACAAAGCCGCTGCAATCAAATCCCTTAGTTGTCGTGCCACCAAAACGGTACGGAATCCCAGTGAGCTGTTTAGCGACCGATACAACGTCATTCGATTTTGCAACTGTAGATGGTGCTGCCGTACTTTTCGTTAACAGCGTACTTAACGCCCAACCGGATTTTCCATTCACTTTTACTTGATACCATAATTCTTTACCTACTTTTTTCTCCCCAATGATGCTCACTGTTGTTCCTTTTTTCGCTAAAGTAACGATTTTATGGCCTGTACCTGCTCCGGAACGGATATTGACATTATATGCTGTTTTATACGTTTTTGAGCTCTTTGCAGCAGTAGCTGACGATGAAGCAGAAGTCTTCAACACTTGGTTTGGTTTAATGAGATCGGATGATAAGTTGTTCCATTTTATTAAATTTGCAACAGAAACATTTGTCTTTTTGGAAATCGTATATAATGATTCCCCTTTTTGGACTTTATGTGTAGAAGCATCCGCGTTTGTTGCGGCAATGCCTAAAGTAAGCGATCCAGCTAAGATGAACGATATAGCAACTTTCTTCATAATATTAAAATCCCCTAACTTTTATCTTTATATAATGAACACGCTTTTCATTGTAAAGAATGAGTATTACGGGAAGGATGCAGTGACGTTACAAAAACATTACAATTTTCATTTTAGTAAGTAGGCTGTAATAATAAATATATAGAATTATCATTCTTGATAAACTTATCGTTATATTTTAATTAATAGAACATATTATGGATGTGTATCCTTTCCATTTTCAGTACATACTATAGAGTGAACTGAAGAATGGAGGGATTTGTATGATCCAATTGGTAGAGATGTATGCAATCATTAAAGAACATCGTCAAAAAACGACTTCGCGACGAAAGACGAGCGGAGAACTCAGAGTGCAAGCATTGCGTAAAGAAAACGAACGGTTGAACAGGCAATAGTCTGCTTAACCGTTTTTTATTTTACGAAGCCTTCTATTTTACAAATGAAATAAGAAATGTGTAACCCTATAGACGGGAAGTGCAATGGATGTGAGCATTTTCACTTTTAGAAAGTGTTCTATCTCTTTCCAAAAAGGTGTATGCCATAAGCAAAGCTAAAAATAAGTATTAAGAAAAAGGATAAATCCTTCATGCTTATATATTTTAAATATTTGTTCGACTTCTAAAAGTCTTACAGAAGCAGCTGAATTGATTTATTGTCCCCAAGTTAGTTAGCTATCTTATTTTTTTTGTCAACATTTCTACAACTTTCCGGCTATCTTCATAGGCAAATATGCTTTATAATGTATAGTATCTTTATGAAGGAGTTGGGGATGGCTTGAAGCCTATTTCAAAGTTTGCAGCAAAGATTGTCGTCCTTGTCCTCTTAGTCGCGGGAATTGCAGGAACTGTCGGATGGTATGTCTCTGGGGCAAATAAAGGGAAAGAGGTTTCGTTTTCCGAATTGGAGAAAATGATCGCTCTTCAGAACGGCCATTCGATATCCTTGAAAGAAAAAGCTGACGGAACTTTGTCTGTACAAACGGAAGATGGATTGTACACAACTACTGTTCGTCCGCAAAGCACTTTAGCAGAGCAATTGGTCGAAAAATACGACCTTTCCTATAAATATGTGGATAGTGGGCAGTATGGCGGTTTAATTATCGGTGGTCTCATCATCGCATCGTTTTTAACACTATTCATTTTGCATAAAAAAGGGAAGTTAGGTGTCGGTATCTCTTCAATGAAGAAAAGCGCTTCACAAGAGACGCCACTTCCTAATATTTCACTGAAAGATATTGGTGGATTGCCGGATGAAATGAAGGATGAGATCCAGCAGACGCTATCGATCATTAAAGATCCGAAGCGGGCTGCTCAAATTGGCATTCAACCGCCGAAGGGCATCTTGCTCTATGGTCCTCCGGGGACTGGGAAGACGTTGCTTGCACAAGCGATCGCTCAAGAGATTGGTGCCACATTTTATTCTTCCAGCGGGTCTGCATTCACCGAGTTATATGTTGGTGTCGGAGCTTCAAGAGTTCGGACACTTTTCCAAAATGCACGGAAACAACGTCCAGCTGTTATTTTCATTGATGAAGTAGACGCACTTGCTGGCAAAAGGAAAGAGCATGGTGGTGAGGAGTCCGAGAAAACGCTGACGGAGTTGCTTGTTCAATTGGATGGCGGAAATGATAATGACGGCATATTGTTCATCGCAGCGACGAACCGGAAAGATATGTTGGATGATGCTTTCCTTCGTCCCGGCCGTATCGATTACACATTTAATGTGCCTCTTCCAGATGCGAATGGACGCCGTGAAATTATTAACATCCATACGAAAGGGCGTATGCTTGCGGATGAAGTTTTCGCATCATTAGACACTTTAGCCGAAAGTACATCGGGGTTTTCTGGTGCGGAGCTGAGCGCTTTATTTGAAACCGCTAGTAAACGTGCAATCCGTGATGGCAGGGAACAGATTGCTAAAAGCGACCTTGACTTTGCGATTGATCGCACCATATTAGGAAGCACATCGCGTGCATTGAACGATCCGGAGACGAAGAGACGTGTCGCAATCCATGAATCCGGGCATGCTTTAATCGCGGCATTGACAAAGCCGGGGTCCGTCCGGAAAGCGACGATCATTCCGCGCGGACAAGCATTAGGCTATGTAGCCCCGATCCCAAAAGAGCTGCACTTGCAAACAGCGAGCGAGCTAATGGATCAAGTGAGCATGATTTTGGCTGGCGGTGTTGCAGAGCGTCTTTATCTCGGTGAGCACAGTGTCGGTGTCAGCGGAGACGTTCAGCAAGCAAAAGATATTTTAGAAAAAATGGTTGACATGGGTGTATTGCAGGACGGCTTCACATTGACGTTCAATAAAGGTGAGCGAGAAGAGAAAATGCAATTGCTCTATAAGAAAGCTCTCCAAAAGACGGAAATGCTGCTTCAAGAAAATGCACCACAGTTTGAGCAATTAGTTGAAGCGTTAATGCGGAAAGAAACATTAGATGGTACTGAAGTTCAAGAAATCGTTGATCGTAAAATTGGTGCTAACGTGGAACAATTAGTCATTAGTTAATAAAAAAATTATAGTAAAGACTATGCAGGAGGACTCAATGGTCCTTTGCATAGTCTTTTTTACTTTATAGGTTTATCGCATCTGCTTCTTATTGTTAAGGTTTTTTGTATTGACTGAAAGAATAAAAACATTTTTAAAACAGTAAAAATAATGAGGCGAAAGACTTTAGGATTACCTTTGTTTCAAGACTTTACTAAATTTGATTTACACAAAAAAATGAATCGAAAGACATACTATGTTTAAAAAATGGCATCATTTGTCATATTTTATTAGAAAAAATTATTGGAATACGCATGAAATTATTAATTCTTTAATTTTAAATAAACTTTAGTTCTGGTGACTATGGACCTGTCTTGCGTTAAAACGTATTTGTCACAGTTTTGACATAAGAATATGCGCGTGATAATAATTAAGGCATTAGGTACCTATTAGCACTTGAATAGAATACGAGGTTCATAATGAAAGAGGGGTTGGGATGTTAGAAGCAAAGAGACGGGCTGCCATATTTTTGATTTTGGCCTTTATTTTAGCGGCAGCTACTGGATATCTAATTTTAGAGAAGGTGAAGCAGCTTAATGCTGATTTGGGTGGCATGACATCAGTATATATAGCAAAGGAATCGATACCTTCCCGAACTGCGATTCAGCCCTCACAAGTGACAAAAATGGATATTCCTAATAAATTCGTTACAGATAGCCATATCCTTTCACAAGATGAATTTGAACACCAAGTTTCTACTGTTCCGTTGAATCCAGGTGATCTTATTACGAAAAATATGATTAAACCTGTATCAAATTTGCAAAACGCAAATAACCGTCTTGTGACAATGTATAGAACCGATAAAGTGCAGTTCGATCAAGTTCTGACTGCATTGGATCGAGTGGATATCATCGTTTCAACAAGTGACGGATCTAAAAAAAAGACAGAAATATTCATGAAAGATGTCTTAGTCGCTTTTGCTCAAGGAACGGATGACAATTTTGCAGGAGTAGCTGTAGAGGTTTCTGCTGAAGAGGCTCCTAAGCTGATCCATATGCAAAACTATGCAGACCATATTCGTGTATTAAAAGCGAACGTTGGAGATGCTGCTACATTCGGGGAAGGGACGGACCAAGTATTAGGCAAGGATGACGAATCACTAGAAACCGAAACGAAGCCTCCTGAATCAAAAGAGGAAGGGCAAGTGACCGAAGAAAAAAAGGATCAGCCTGAACAAGGTAAAACAGAAGATGAATCAGTGCAAGAAAATAAGTCGGAAGATTCGGTTAACTGATAAGTACATATTTGAAGGGTGAGGCCGATGGATAATAGTTTAAATATCATGATTGTCTCAGACGATGAAGCGCTCATGTCCCAACTAATGACAATTGCAGAAACGAAAGCTGATCGTGTCATTGGCGTCAAATCGAAAGATGCAGTCCGTGAAATGAATAGAGATATCGTCCATATTGTCATTTTTGTTGATACGGATTCTGATACGTCAGTGGAGATTGTCCAAATGTTGAAAGTGATCAATCAAAACGCACTTATACTTTTTATTGCAAATGAATCTGATTTTAGTCTGCTGCGCAATACGACAAGAGCCGGAGTTGATGAATTTTATGTGTTTCCAGAAGAATCCGGTCTATTCTCAAGCAGGTTCCCAAATACAGTAAAAAGCTATGCTGCTAAAAAAGCAGCAAGCGAAGAGTCGAAAACATTATCGTTTGGTCGCGGACGAGGTAAAATCATTTCTTTTTACAGCGGTAAGGGAGGAAGCGGATGTTCACTGCTATCCTCAACATTTGCACAAACGATGAAATTGGAGTCCTCAGCTGAAGTCATTTTAATAGATCTAAATGGACAATATGGAGGAGTGGAAACGTTACTTTCTATCGAATCCAATCGTTCGTTGGCAGATTTAATGCCAGTTATTGATGAGTTGAACGAAAACCATATACGAAATGTATCGCAAACTCAAGAGCATTCTCAGATGGAAGTATTGATAAGCCCATGCGATGCAGAAGTTTTAGAAACTTTGAATGATGAGTTCATAGCAAGACTACTAAGAACATGCAGAAGAACGTTTGATTATGTCGTAGTAGATTTGCCATCGACTATTAACGAGCTTGTCGTCACAGCAATGGAAGAGTCTGACAAAATCTATTATGTGCTGACGCCGGACACACCTTCGCTGAAAATATTAAAACAATACGAAGAGCTATGTGAAAGATTAGGTTTATTGCTGTCGAGCCGAATGGAAATCGCTTTGAATAAATTATCCAAGGACTATGAAGTGAAGCAAAAAGACTTAAAAAATGTATTGCGTTACCCAGTTGTTGCTTCAATTAGACAAGATACAAAAGGATTGCAGCCTTTTATCAATCAAGGGATACCTGTAAGAAAGCTTGCGAAAGAACGGAAGATGATCCCATTTGCCAAGGATGTCCGGAAGTTTGCACGTGAAGTTGCAAAACAGTAGGAGGTGTTGAATGGTGAGTTCTTTATTTGAACGCCGAAAAGAAAAATTGGCGCAGAAGCAAGCGACATCCTATACGTATGAAAATCACTTAGTTGACGAATTGGTTGATCATTATAAAGCGCGATTGCTACGGGATACGAATCTTGAAGCCCTCACACAATTGACGCCAGGAGAAATGCGGCTGCGGATCGAGCAGTACGTGTCCCACTTTATGTCCGAGGAAAAAGTGATCATTTCACGGAATGATAAAGAGCTGCTCATTACAAGGATTTTAGATGAAGCCGTTGGTTATGGACCTTTAGAGCCGTTGATCAAGGATCCGGATATAACGGAAATTTTGATCAATGGTTTTGACGAGGTATACGTTGAAAAGGCGGGGCGATTGGAAACAGCGGATGTGTCTTTTCGAGATGATGAACATGTACGGCATATTGTGGACAGAATTGTTGCTCCTTTAGGAAGGCGTATCGATGAAAGCTCTCCGATGGTAGATGCTCGTTTACCAGATGGTAGCCGAGTGAATGCGGTCATTGCGCCAGTCAGTTTATCAGGGACGTTGGTGTCCATTCGGAAATTTCGGGAAGATCCTTTTCAAATGGAGGATTTGCTAAGGTTTTCCTCACTGAGTGAAACGATGTCACAGTTTTTAAAGGGGATAGTGAAAGCAAAAATGAATGTCTTGATCTCTGGAGGAACCGGATCAGGAAAGACGACTTTGCTAAACGTCGTCGCTGCTTCGATTCCACATGGTGAACGAGTCATTACAATCGAAGATTCTGCGGAATTGCGGCTTGACCGGCCGAATGTCGTAGGGATGGAAGCACGGCCAGCTAACGTCGAAGGGAAAGGTGAAGTGACGATAAGGAATTTGGTGCGAAATGCGCTACGGATGCGTCCAGACAGAATTATCGTCGGAGAAGTCCGAAGTGGCGAGGCATTTGACATGTTGCAAGCAATGAATACAGGGCATGAAGGTTCATTGACTACAGTACATGCCAATTCCCCGGAAGACGCGATGCGCCGAGTTGAATCGATGGTCATTATGGCGGGGATGGACTTGCCGTCGTCTGTTATTCGGGAATACGTTATCGGAGCATTAGATATTATTATTCAGGCAACCCGACTGACAGATGGCACAAGGAAAATTATTTCCATTTCGGAAGTGCAGAAATTTGATGATGGGTCCCATCGCGTTGTTGAAATTTTTAAATTCAAACGAACCGGTATGCTGGAAGACGGGACGGTCACCGGCCATTTCACAGCAACTGGAGAAATACCAATGTGTTTGGACAGAATTCGTACTTTTGGAATCGAGATGGATGAGCGGCTATTTGAAGTGAGAGAGGTGGTTTCTATATGATGGAAGCCCTCGTAGCCGCAGCAACTGTCTTCGTCTTCTTATATGCCATTTATCATTATTTAGGCATGAGGAAGTTGAAACGAGAATGGCGAAAAGAAGTACAGCAGTTTTATCTTGATGGAGAAAAAAGAAAAAGTGTCATTGTTCTTATCGGTACAAAATTCGATGAGACAGAATCTGCGAAGGCGATTGAACGGAAATTGTCTGACGCAAATATTCCGTTTACACCATCCGAATTCATCGGAGCGCTTATTGTCGGTTATTTAGGCATCATCATCGTACTTATGAACATGTTTAACTTACTTTTACTTCCATCATTATTCATTGCATTGTTATTAGTTGAAGGCAGTAGACGCCTGCTATTCATCTTAAGAAAAAACAAGAAAAAGCAAATGTTCATTGAACAGTTGCCGGAAATTTGCCGGATTTTAGCAAACTCTACAAGATCCGGAATGACACTTAATCAAGGAATCCAACTTATTTCCCAGGAAATAGCGGAACCTGCAAAAAGTGAGTTTAAGAGAATGGCGCATGAATTATCATTGGGCATAGACTTTTCGATGGCTCTTCGGACGATGGAAAAAAGGATAGAACATAAGGAATTTCAATTATTTGCCGCTACATTGCTTATTCAAAAAAAGGCAGGGGGCAATATTTCTGCGGTTTTAGATGAAATGAGCCAGACGTTGGATGAAAGGAAGCTGTTAAAACAAGAAGTGAAAACGATGACAGCTGAACAGCGATATGTTTCAAATATGGTTCCATTGATTCCTATTTTTTTAGTGTTAATGATGAACAATATTATTGATGGGTTTTTAGATCCATTATTTACAGGAATAGGAATTGTTTTACTGACACTATTTTTGATCGGCACTGTATTAACTTTTGTCATCGTTCGAAAAATCACGAATATTAGGGTGTGAGTATATGGATGGCATGATTGCCTTATGTACCGTAATAGTCGTCGCGTTAATCGGGCTGTCTTTGAGAGCTTATTATATTTATTTGGATAAAAAGCGAAATTTGCGTGAGGAACTGCATGACTCTATTTTCATACAGACTTGGACTAAGAAAAAAAAGACGAAAAAAGAGAAAAATTTGGAGCGGTTATTTAAATTTGCTGATGATTTTTCTGACTTGGGCCAACGTATCAATTTTTCCAGTGAGAATGAAGAGGTGAAAAAGCTACTAACCCAAGCCGGTTTTCCATACGGTTTAACCGTGGCACGGTTCCAAGGATTGAAAATATTTATGATGATCGCAGGTCTATTCATTGGCGGTGTGCTTTTCATACTGCGCTTCCCATTATCCCAATTTATGCTTATTTTGCTACCGGTGTTCGGTTTTGCTGGGACGATTGTATGGCTGCGCTCAAAGGCTAAAAAGAGACAAGATGAAATTTCCTATCAGCTGCCAGATTTTTTGGATACGATGAGTGTCACTTTGCAGGCAGGCGTTGGAATGGACCAAGCATTGCGGGACATTGTGCATTATTTCGAAGGGCCAATTAAAGCGGAGTTCGGAAGGTTCATCCAAGAATTAAGTGTAGGCGTACCTCGAGTGGAAGCTTATAAATCACTTTTAGATCGGAATGACAGTAAGGAATTTCAAATATTGATCAAGTCTCTCATCCAAGGGGAGCGTTTAGGTGTACCGATTGCAGACACGTTTAAACAACAAGCTGAAGAGATGAGGAAATTAAAAAAAGAATTGATTAAAGAGAAGGCGGCAAAAGCATCACCAAAAGTGACGTTAGTGACGACATTTCTTGTATTGCCTTCCGCCCTCATTCTAATCGGAGGCTTGATGATAATAAATATATTCAACCAGAATAAAGGGATTTTTGAATTATTCAACTAAACCATAAGGAGAGATTTTACAATGAAAGAAAAACTGATGAATGCTTTAGTAAAGATGAGCCATCCAGTGAAAAACGAAAAAGGGGCTCAATCGTTGGAATGGTTAGGAATTGCTGCTTTGCTTATTTTAGTGTTGGGTATTATTTCTACAGCTGTCAGTAATGAAGAAGCTTCAATTGGGGATTTGATCGGTAAGATTGTAACCAAAATTAGTGAAATGGTAGGAGATTGATTGCTTGTAAAGGAGTTCATATGAAAAGAATTATACCTATTTTAACAGTCATCTTTGTAATTGTATTTATGAGCGCTTGTAGTGAAAAAGCAAAACCTGAGAAATCGAATGAATTAGAAGAGAAATCAACTTCAGAAGAAAAGCAGGGAACGGATAAAGGGCAAGAAGCAGATGAAGATAACAGCGATAGCGGCAAAGATAGTGAAATTGAAGCAGCACCTCTTCCTAAAAGTCTATCAGAAGTAGCTGCACTTTCTCCTGGTTATACATCCTATATTTCTATTCTTGACGAAGAAGGGCAAAAGAAAATTGATGAATTGACGAAAGACTTGCCTAACATTTCGGACAATCCGACAGAAAATGAATTGAACCATTTTTATAATGAGCTGCTTGCTATTTTTCAGCAAGACTATCAAGGGCCGGAAGATTTAATTGCAAGATTGAAATTTTCGTCAATAGGTAGTCCAGATGTCGAAGATCCGCGCATGCAGTTTAAGGATAACTTAAATGTATTAGTTATTTTAGATGGCTCAGGAAGTATGGCGAAGGATATTGGTGGGCAAACGCAAATGGCGGCTGCGAAAAAAGCAATTGTCCAATTTGTTGGCAGTTTGCCGAAAGAAACGAATGTAGGATTGCGTGTCTATGGACATAAAGGAACTGGAAGCTCTGCCGATAAAGAAATGTCATGTAGTAGCAGTGATTTGCTTTATCCCTTCCAGCCGTACGATAAAGCTGCGTTCCAAAAATCATTAGATCAAGTACAGCCAGCTGGATGGACACCGACAGAATTGGCGTTGACGGAAGCACAAAAAGATCTGGCCTCCTATGATGGAGCTTCGAATACGAATATTGTTTATCTCGTCAGCGATGGAATTTCAACTTGTGATGATGATCCGGTTGCGGCTGCGAAAGCTTTGTATGATTCGAATATTACCCCGATCATTAACGTAATTGGTTTTAATGTCGACCATGACGGACAGCGCCAGTTGAAAGAAGTGGCGAAAGCTGTAGAAGGGACTTACCAGGATGTGCAAGATGCTGCTTCTCTTCAAAAGGAGCTTGATCAAGCAAAGGATATAGCGAAAAAATGGGCTGAATGGAAAGAGAGCGAAGCGAAATCATTAAGTTACGAACGTACAAAAAAAGGACTTGAAATTTTTGGATACGATGCAAAGGAATATAAAAAGGTTGTGGATGAAGGGCAGCAAGTAGGCTTCGCTTTGCAATATCTATATCAGACGAAAAAAATTATGTCCCGTGAAAGCCATGACTATTTGCGTACAAGGAATTCTGAATACCATGATTGGATTAAATCTCAACAAAATGCACTCAAAGAGGATTTAAAAAAGATGAACGATATGCAATACAACGAAGCAATTCAAGCGTTAGAAGACAAATATTTGCAAAACACTCCTGATTAAGAAAGGAGAATATATTTGAAGAGTTTAAAGCTGAGAAGAGCGTTTGCCATATTCACTTTGGCAATCATCCTGTCATGGACGGTCTTGCCCGCTATCGCTATGGCAAATTGGATCACCCCGGGGAAACCAATTGATGTAACGAAGCCAATCACACCAGGTGAGCCAATTTCAGGTGGCACATTTATAACGCCAGGAGAGGTCTATAAAATTGGAACGCCTATTAAGGCTACTTTCCCAGAACACTCAGGAAAGGCAATTATTCCAGTCTATGCGAAAAATAGCGGTCTCTTCCTAATACCTAGTACGCTCAACGGCACGGAATACGGGGAATGGTTAATAGCGGGCAGCCAAATTACGGCTGGTGAAAGTCCAACGACTGGACAACCCCCTGTCTTTAACGGTAATCCTCCTGCAACTGGCGATGCAGTAACAGGAGGGCAAGCTCCAAATGGAGGAACAGCTGTAAATGGCGGCGATGGCCCAAATGGTGGCAATGGTCAGAATGGTGGCAATGGTCCGAACGGAGGCAATGGTCCGAACGGAGGCAATGGTCCGAACGGAGGCAATGGTCCGAACGGAGGCAATGGTCCGAACGGAGGCAATGGTCCGAACGGAGGCAATGGTCCGAACGGAGGCAATGGTCCTGACGGAGGCAATGGTCCGAACGGAGGCAATGGTCCGAACGGAGGCAATGGTCCTGACGGAGGCAACGGTCCGAACGGAGGCAACGGTCCGAACGGTGGCAATGGTCCGAACGGAGGCAATGGTCCGAATGGCGGCGATGGTCCAAATGGCGGCAATGGACCGAATGGTGGCGAAGGTCCGAATGGCGGTAATGGTACAAACGGAGGCAATGGTCCAAATGGCAACGGTCCAAACGGCGGCGATGGTCTAAGTGGTGGTAATAGTTCTGGAGGCGACAGTTCCTCAGACGGCATGACTGGAGGCGGGCCAACAAGAGATCGTGAACATAGTCATTCCAGTAGTAGAGGTAGCATAGACGATGTTGATCCATTTGCCGGAGGCCCGTCCATGCTGAATGTTTTAGTTAAATCAACCGATGGTGAAAGAGGTCTTTTTGGTCATGTAACCGGTGCGATTAAGGACATTAAAACGTATTGGTTTGGTTTCGGTGAGAAGCTGTTAGGACCAATCGCAGCTTATCAGGCTGGTTTTAAAATTGTTCCAGATGGCACTGGTAATTATAAAATCTTAGGACAGCGATACGTAAAAAATCCTATTCTCAATTATTATTTTCAAAAATTTAAGGAGTATACGGTTGATGGCAAGACGCGAAAACTTAACGTAAGGCTTGGGCAGGACTTATTAGATGATTATCACGCCTCGAAAAAGATTCCGATTGAAGGTAATCAAAACAAATCTAAATGGCAGCTTACAAAAGATGCCGCAAAATCAAGTGTTAACGATGCAATCAATATTAAGAGCAAAGGCTTTTGGAAGCTTTCAAACATTGCAAAGCTTAATGGTCCGGTTAACGTTCTTTTAAGCTCCGCGAATAGTGTTTTTGATTATTCTAAATGGGGAGATCCCGAAAAGTCAAAAAAAGGTTATGCTTCGACAGACTTTGCAGCGGACTTAACAACTGACGTTGGGATTGGTGTCGGAATTACAGCACTTTCTTCTGTTGCGGGCAGTATGGCTGCAGGAGCAATGGTAGGCACTGCCGTTCCTGTTCCGATTGTAGGTACGTTAGTTGGAGCAGGTGTTGGTTTAATTGTCGGCGGTGTTTCAACTGTTTTGTTAAATACGAAAACTGGTCGAGCTGTTAAACAATTTGCCAGAGATGCAGTGAAGTCTGTATATGATGGAGCTGTCAAAGCAGCAAAAGGAATATTTGATTCGGGCAAGAAGTTGTTCGGAAACTTGAAGAGCATTTGGGGCTCATAAGATGATGGAAGTCGGTCAGGGATTTCCTTGACAGGACTTCCTCTATCAATAGGAAGGGCGTGAAGACAAAGTGTTTGACGTTAAAAAATTTATGCAGGCAATAGGGTTATCCTTATTATTATCAATTCTTGTATCGGTTATTTTGGGGCTAATACAATTTGATAACAGCATAGCCTTCTTGATCATCCAAATGCTTGCATTTTATGGATCGATGGGATTCTTTGCAGTCATTTTTAATCCTAAAACACCATTTACTGCTTCTTACATAGGTGCATTGATTATTGCGATGTTAAATATATTATTTTCTAACTTTGTGTTAGGTGTTTGGGTGTTTATTAACCCGGCAAGCATTAACAACATGCTTTCTTTTGCCGTATTAATGGCGCTCAGTGTAACAGCAATTACTTTATTCATTAAAAATAGAAGCGGGAGACTTGCCGATGTTTAAAGATATGGTAGATGTTTATAATCGAAATTTAATCGGTATTTTACTCTTAATGCTTTTCATCATTTTTCCAATTACTAGCTTTATATTTATTGCCATTATCCAATTTAGCATAGAGTTTGAAGGCAACCTTTCAGTTTTCTTTTTAGGCTATAGCCTTCTATTTAATTTTATCATTTGTTTGCCGCCATTTTTATGGCTGACTTTACGAGATTTTGAGGATGAACGAGCTGGTTTGAAAGAATGTTTAACCTTTTTTGCAACCCAATTCGGTCCTCTTTTGTTCACTTCCTTTTTATTTTACACGTTGGCAATTTATACAAGCTGGATGATGATGGTCCCAACGATCGTTTTGTTACTATTTACGATCATTTATCCATTCTTTTCAGATTATCCGTCCATTAAAGAAATGTTTGTGCAGGCGAAAAATAAAATTATCGAGGAAAATATTGCAATAGTAGTTGATATGATCATTGTCGTGTCCGTGCTCCTCTTCCTTTGGGCTGGAATGATGTTTTTCATTCAAAATTTTAATAATAATATGCTCTCTTATATGTTAGTAAGATCACTAATTAATATGATTATTTTTCCAATCCTCTATATTTATTTAACGATACGCTACAGACAGAAGAAGGAAGACTTTTCGATGATCAATATTTAAAGCGAGGTGTAGGAAATGAAAACGACTTCGACTAAAAAAACGGAAGATTTATTATTAAAAAAAGCACCTGTTTGGCTAATGATAATTTTAAGCATTATTTCGATGGGATTTTACATGGGAATCTGGATGTTGAATAGAAAAAAAGATGTGCAACAGCTAAACTCAGTAAATCATGTCCCTTTTTATTTGTGGAGCATTTCTACAATTCTATTGATCGTGTTCTTTTTCTTAAATGTCTTTAGGCATTTCATCTTTACGGATATCGGATATTTATACGTTGAGTCATTTGATATCATTTTTAGTTTCTTCTTTGTCGGTTTATTGTATTACACTGTTTTTCGCATGCGGGAATTGATTGAAAGCACTTCGTCAATTAAGTACAACCAATTTTTGCTCTTCTTTTTTCACATATTTTATATTCAATATAAAGTAAATCAAAATGCGATTGTAGAAGCAAAATAAAGAAATTCAATTGTCTATCGAATGAGGTGATTATACTGAAAGCATTTCGATCGATCCGCAATGAAAAAGGTTCTTTGAGCATAGAATTCATAGGAGTTCTTCCCTTTTACTTTCTGTTTTTCCTGTTGTTATGGCAAGTTGTAGCATCTGGATATGCGGTCATTAGCATTAAATCCGCGGCCAATGATGGTGCTCAAATGTATGCTTTGACAGGCAGCTATCAAGAAGCGCTTGAAACGGTCAATGAATCCATTGGCAATAGCAGTTTAATAACGAATGTAACGATTGACATTCCTTCCAATGGTGATGGAAGATTCGAGTTGAAAGTGAATGCAAGGCATCCTCTCGTTTTTATACCAGAAAAGTGGAAATCAAAAATGTCTGTTCCGATTGATTCTACAGCAGCAGGTAAGGTGATGATGGAATGAATACAGTAAAAAATGAAAATGGGCATGGGATGGTCTATATTCTTTGGATCATGGTCATGTCCATTGTAATTTTTGTGATCGTTGTCAATATCGGGAAAGTATATGCGGTTAAACAGCAAGCTGCAACTGCAACACAGCAAGCAGCTTTGGCTGGCACTTCTGTGTTGGTGGAGGCGACTGTTAAAGGAGTCGAAGCTTTTGATCGTAGTGAAGTTGAAGAAGTTGAGAAACAACGCAAAGCGGATGATGGGAAATCTGTCAGTGAACTAATTGATGAAGAAGCGGAGAAGAATAGACAACGAGGAGAAGCGAAGGATATTGCATATATACATGCGCTGAATGATGTTTTGCCATCACGTATAACAGACTATGAGTCTTTGAAAATGTCAATATCCAGACATATTAATGGTGCAATAGATCATTTCAAACAAGTAGTACGAGAAGTAATTGAAGATAATGGCGGCAATATTGAGCGGAGTACGGTTACATTTAGCCTCGACTACCGTGTGGAGGTGCAAGCCGACGCGACTTATGAAGCCATTACAGATCATGCTGAAAACTATATGCCAAAAATGTCGAAGGAAATTCCCCAAAAAGGGAGTGGACCTTCTTTACGCTATTTGCAAGGAATAGTGGGAGGATTTGATTGATTATGGTAAGCTTATCATTACAAAAATCTGCAGGGACGTGAATAAATGAACCAACGTGAAATTGAAGTCAAACAAGTTGCGGAAAAACGGTTAGGGCTTGTCATTGGTGTTCATGTATTATCCTTATTAGCTGCAGCTGCTTTTCCTGAAGGCCGTTTCCTTTTTTGGCTACCCATTTTACTCGCAGTAGAAGGAC
This sequence comes from Sporosarcina sp. USHLN248, assembly GCF_037144575.1. Taxonomy (NCBI): domain Bacteria; kingdom Bacillati; phylum Bacillota; class Bacilli; order Caryophanales; family Caryophanaceae; genus Sporosarcina; species Sporosarcina sp. USHLN248. Next base: position 117,902 of record NZ_JBBCZC010000003.1, on the reverse strand, counting down.
TGATTGTAATCCATTTAATTAGATTGTGGAAAAGATATAAATATCAATCTAAACATTATTATACAATTAATATGTATTGGTTTTTAATAGGGCTAAATATTTTTGCTTCGTTGCCAATATTACGATTATGTTATGGGACACCTTACTTTTGGGTTGTTTCACCATTGATGATGATCGTCTTCTTTTATGCTCATTTCATTAGAGAAAAGATCCTATTGCTTTTTGTAAGTCCCAGTAAAATAAAAACATTATATCGATTGCCTGTATTAATGCGTATTTTTGTAGTTGCATCCATTTTCATGCTGATCTTCTTTCAAATGAAATCTTTTCATCCTAATTTTGGGTTAAGTATCTTTGTTTATTTTGTCAGTGTGGGGCTGTTGTACTTAGCAACACCTTTCTCAATTCCGGTTGATCAAATTGAACAGGTAAAGAAAGAGAATGGTTTTGTAGAGCATAGCTTGTAATTTTGAAAATAGTGCAAAGGCTTTGCAGCTAATTTCAAGTAATAGAAAAAACGGCTTAACGAATCAGGTTACGTTTGGCCGTCTTTATTTTCAAGTAGATTGTAAACAGTTGAATCACTTCCGGTCATTCAATTTCCACGTATGATAATTCAAACAAAGCGCAAATAGTACCCATCCGAGATAAGGGATCATTAACGTACCGGCTGTTCGGTCCACTTGATAAAATTCGTATGTTGTCAATGCAATTGTCGATAGTAAAACGGTCATTTCAATGAGAGCTGTTCCTCTTAATCCCCATCTAAAATAGAGAAATGACCACAAATAATTCATCCCTAGTTGCAATTCGTACAGTGGAATTGCAGGTTTTTCTTTATTTCCTGTTTCCTGCCTCATGCCCACTCGATACTTTGCTGTGCCCATCATCGTATAAAGGGTTGTCCATGCGATCGGAAATACCGATGGCGGGGGAGAATAAGAAGGCTTTTTCAATTTATCGTACTTTTCTTGAGCGTTCCTGTTTGCGAGCCAACCCGTTATTGCTCCACCAATGACCGGCACCAATATACCGACTGCAATCTTTTTGCCATCAAAACGCCCGTTAACTTTTAATAACTCCAATCGTCACACCTCCTATTCCTATCGTTCCCGATTCTCAAAAATAAAAACGGTTAAAGCTCGTCCGAATCATAAATGATTTTTTCATGTTGGTTCTTGAGGAGCTGAATGTAACGACAATCAGTTTGATAAAGGTGAAGAGAATGAACTTCACCTTTATCACCGCACTTTTTTTACCTTTGCGCTCCATAGTAATTTTGGTATGGATATTGATATTGGTATGGATGAGGGTATGGATATTGATTTTGAGAGGGAACCGTTTTACGGCAGTCTTTAGGCGGTCCGATGATGACGGAAGATTTGATTGGCGAGATTGTTCTTTTCCATTGGTTTTCATCCAAACAATACGTATGAGCCATTATTTCAGGTGGCGTTAATGATAGTAGATCAGACCCAAGAATGATTTCCGGAGTTGGTGCATCGAAAATAGCAAATAGGTGGGTACTGTCAGCTGTTGCAACTTCATAATGCCACCAGCCTCGTGGAATATTGACGAGCTTTCCGGGAGTTAGTGAATAATGCTGAAGTTGTTTGGTGAACGGATTGAGTATAGAGACTAATGCACTGCCGGAAATGCAAAAGACGATCTCTTCGGCATTTTGATGATAATGCGGTTCAATGACATTATCTTTACTAAGGTGAATATCAAGAAATGAGACGTTTTTTAACGTGTTCAGCTGTTCAACGCCCGTGACATTTATATAATTCCGATTATCCTTCTTGAAAAAAAGACTATCCTTCATGTCAAAAACAAACTGCGCCGTAGGCAATGAATAATCGATTGAAGAACTCAATGCTACATCCTTTCTATTAAATATTGACTTCATTCTATACAGGATATGTAGGCGGATGGAAGGGAGTGAGGAAAAAGCTTTCCAAAAAGTTTTAGTGCTCTTTGAAACGGTCAGTATTCTTTTGACAATACTATTAATTATTTCCGATATAAAAGTACTATGGATTTTATAAATTCTACTATAGGACAAATTTATTTGAGTTATCCATACATTTAGTATAATCCAATATAATCCGACAATTTCTTGTTTTGAGAGATGAGTTGGTTATTAAGAGTCCCTGAACTTATTATTCTAAAAGGAGGAAGTGATCGTTATGAAATAACATGAATCCACACACACTGTCGTGAATCAGAAAGAAAAGGGTTTGTGATTCAACAACGACCTCTCAACAAGCGAACTAATTGTAATGAGCTGGAAAACCTTCTGCAGACTACTGACGAGGTAGTGCAGTACAGCGAAATGACAGGCAACATTGGTATAATCAGTCGTATAGATTCAAAAAACGTTATGAATAATGAAAAATGGAAGCATATGAATGATTAAAATGACTATGAAGGAGAGATAAATGATGGAAGTAACGTCAATTGCTACTTTTGAGTGTGAGATTGTTTCGAAGGAATTTAAATTGATTGGGCAAAGCATTACAGCGAATTATCCACAATCATTTCCGAATGCGGCGATCGAAGTCCAAGTAGAGTTCTTGAAAAAAGTGGACGAGATAAAGAATTGCAAAAACAAAAAAGTATTATTGAGTCCATATATGTGTAACGATATTATGGCAACTTATTTCGCATGCCTCGAAGTTGAAGAAATTGCTGATGTACCTGAAGACATGGTCGGTTTTGCAATTCCTTTAATGAAATACGCAAAAGTGAGCTGTTCGAATAAGACGATTGACAAAGGATATTCAAAGATCTTCGAATGGATGGGTGAAAACGGTTATAGCCAAAAATGGTATGACAAATCATTTCCAATAGAGATTTATTACTTGGAAGGTGCTGAGGAAGAAATTGTTGAAATTTTAATACCGATCAATGAATAAAAATGGACGGTCTTCTATCGATCTTGTAATACGACTAAAAAACGTTCGTTTTTAATTAGATAGGTGCACTGAAAATAAAAAAGACATCAATTCATTCTTTATTTGAATTGGTGTCTCAGCTTGTTGACAAACGCTCGCATACTGCGTTGCTCGTCTCGCTCGTCCCCTCATGAACCTAAGTTCTATTCGGGTCTTCGCTCGACTTCGCGCCTTGTCTGACAAGCGTTTTCAAGCCAAGCTGGGCAAACACCTATCTCATGACTACAAACCTTAAAAGGACTGTAGACAAAGTAAAAAGATACTTTGTCTACAGTCTGAGACATCAATTCATTCTTTATTTGAATTGATGTCTTTTTCTTTGGTAATTCAATCATGTTTTGAGTCCATATCATAGTGTAAATGGGAAAAGGCCATTTCCATCTTTCTGTTAAAATGTTATCAACCACGATAAAAGGCTATCATGTCCGCTACTCCAAGTAAAGTTGTGCTTAGCGTGTTTTATGCGAATCCATATCCAATTTTGTTTTCGTTTGATCAAGTTTCTTCAGAAGGATCAACTTGGCGGGATATTGCAATAATATTGAAAACAGGCAAAAAGGAAATTACACAAGATGAAGGACTTGAATGGATTATGCATTGTTGACGGTGCTTATGCGACCGAATTGAGAGGTTTATACGTTATTGTATGATCTTTTGCGTATTGAAAGTAAGTTTTCATGCATAGGTGCTGAGTGGAAGCTCCTATTTTATTAAAAGGTAATAAAATGTTGTCCCCATTATGCTGCTGTATGCTACTATTCTCACCTTTTTCCATTTTTAGATTGTGTCCAAAGCTATACTTGGAAGTGAAAAAATATTACAAAAAGTCTCATAGGCTAACGATTGTGAGAATGTTACGATGAAGATGATTAATAGCCTATCACTATATGTATGTAGTGGGAGTGTTTCAAAACATCCTTTTGGGAGGAGAATAGGGACATGACGAGGAGAAAATGGAAAAGACGATTAAATGGATTGTTGTCGATCGGGCTTGTGGCAAGCTTACTGTTGCCTGCCGTACTTGCGTTGGCGGAGGAAGCAGATAATGAGCGTCTGGCAAATGACTTGCTCATTTCGGAGTATGTTGAGGGAAGTGGCTTTAACAAGGCAATTGAGCTCTATAACGGAACAGGAGCAGAAATTGATTTAAGCGCGTATACGTTGGAGCTGTATGCGAACGGAGCTGTCTCGGCAAATTCCAAATACGCATTATCAGGTATGTTGGCAAATGACGAAACTATTGTACTTTATCATCGAGATGCAGTGCCTGAATTGAAAAGCAAAGGGGATGTTGAAAATTCGACGGTAACGAATTTCAACGGCGATGATGCGATTGTCTTAAAAAAATTTGGCTCTGTTATCGATTCTTTTGGACAAGTCGGTGAAAGGCAAAATTGGGGAACTGACGTAACGCTTGTTCGGAAACCGGGTGTATTGTCTGGCGATACAATTGAAGATGACCCGTTTAATCGCGATGATGAGTGGATCGTTTATCCAAAAGATACATTTGATTATTTAGGGTTCCATAAGCTATATGGAGACGGTGGCGGCGAGGAGATAGAACAACCTGAGCCAGCCGAAGTGGTGCCAATCGGAGAGGCACGTAATATGGAATTAGGTGCAACAGTGACCGTCAAAGGGATTGTCGCGGCAAATTTGAAAAATACAATTTCTGTTCAAGATGCAACGGGAGGAATTGCAGTCCGGCCTACGAGTCTTGCCATTGCAGTCGGGGATGAAGTAACGCTAACTGGCAAGTTGGCTGATTACCGCGGGCTATTGCAACTGGAACAAGCAAAAGTTGTTGAGAATGCCGGTAATGTAGGCAATCCTACATCAAAAACAGTTACTGGGGCAGAACTTGGGGAAGCGATAGAATCACAATTAGTGACGATTCATAACGTCGTTCTCTCCGATGTAGAAGTAGGTGGCGGATGGGCAAATTATCTAGCAACAGATGGCCATGAATTCATCGTTCGAGATGAAACAGCGACTTTGGATTTAACGGTAGGGACAACTTACGATTCCATTACGGGGATTGTTCAGCAATTTGATGATGCTTATCAGATTATTCCACGTTCTGCACAAGATATTGTCATCGACAGTACGGTCGTTCAGCCGGTTGTCGCAAGTCCGGACAGCGGCACATTTGTTGGCGGTGTAACGGTTTCATTGGAAACCTATACGCCGAATGCTTCTATTTTGTATACGTTAGATGGACTGGACCCAATCGAAAACGGTGCAACGTATGCTGAACCTATTTTTATTTCTGAAGATACTGCGATCAAAGCTGTTGTAAAGACAGAAGATGGCCGTTATAGCGATGTACGAACTTTTACGTATCGCATAACGGAAAGCTTGAAAATCCATGATATTCAAGGGAGTGGCCATGTCTCTCCATTTAACAATCAGATGGTAGAGGGCATTGAAGGAATTGTCACGTACAAATATGAGTTGAATGGCTCAACGTACTATCACATTCAAACGCCCGATGACGAGCGGGATGGTGACTTGAATACTTCAGAAGCCGTTGTGTTGTACAGTGGGAAAGATGTTTGGAAATTATCTATTGGGGATTTGGTTTCAGTCACTGGACAAGTGAGCGAATATGCTATAGACGGTTATGATGATCGGCAGCAAACCGATTTGAAGACGACTCAAATTAATATCCGGGATGATCGTGGAGGAAAAGTCGAAATCGTAAAACGCAATGTACCTTTGCCGAAGCCGTTTATTATTAATGAGGAGAATTTGCCAAGTCAATTTATTGCAAGCCATCAATTTGCTGAGTTTGATCGGGAAAAATATGCAGCAGACTTTTGGGAAAGCCGGGAAGCAATGATTGTACAAGTCGGCGATGTAAAAGCGGTTGGACCGCAACAGCATGGAGATCTTGTAACCGTTTTCGCAAATGAACCGACAGATACTCGAAACGGCGGCATTTTATTAGAAGAGGACGATGCCAATGCGAATCGGGTGCAGTTCAGATTAGAACCGAATAGACCGGCACGTGATTTTGAAGTCGCAACAGGAGATTATTTCAATGGACCGATTCAAGGAGTTGTCGGATATTCATATCAAAACTATAAAATCTACACATCGTTAGATGAAATGAAAAAAGTCCATGTAAAAGGCGAAGCTGCTCCTGAAACGACAACAATTGTTAAAGCGGACGATAAGCTGACAATTGCATCGTATAATTTGGAAAACTTTTCAAACAATCGGAAGACGACTACGGATGATAAAGCAAGGAAATTGGCGAGAGCTTTTGCGGTAGATATGCAAAGTCCTGACATTGTCGGAGTTACGGAAGTACAAGACAATAATGGGCCCGATGCTGGGAATTCAAGCGCAAACGAAAGTTATGAGCGACTCATAAAAGCGATTGCAGATGCCGGAGGAGCAAATTATGAGTACGTGAATATTGATCCGGTCAATAATGCGGATGGCGGTCAACCGAATGCGAATATTCGCGTTGGATTTTTATACAATCCTGACCGTGTAAAGTTATCAGAAGGAATGCCTCATGGCGATGCGACGACATCTGTCGGCTATGAAAACGGCAAGTTAACATTGAATCCGGGACGTATTGATCCGAATCATAAAGCATTCAATAATAGTAGAAAGCCTTTAGCTGCACAATTTGAGTTTCAAGGAGAATCTGTAGTGGTCATTGTCAACCATTGGAATTCGAAAAATGGCGACACACCACTGTTTGGAGCAGTGCAGCCGCCTATTAATGGCAGCGAGGTGCAACGCAAGCAAATCGCAGAAATTGTCTATCGTTTTATTCGTGACATTAAAACCGATAATCCAAATGCGAATATTGTATCTCTTGGGGACTTCAATGACTTTCAGTTTTCAGACAGCTTGAAAATCCATGAAGGGGACCTTATGACAAATCTTATTAACCATGTTGAGAAGAAAGATCGTTATTCTTACGTGTTCCAAGGCAATTCGCAAGTGTTGGACCATATTTTAGTGTCCAATAATCTTGTCGATCAAGCTTTGATTGATATTTTGCATATTAATGCCGACTTCACGGACATGGCAGGCCGTGCGAGCGACCATGACCCAGTTATGGTGCAAATCAGCTTTGAGGAACCGGTAGTGTGGGAGCCAGTGCCGATTAAAAAAACCTATACGCTCATTGGAGAACATAAGAAGAAGCTGAATATTGCTGAACCGAGTGTAGCGATCTATATGGATGGTGCTTCCTCGTTGAAAGAAGGAGTCTATTTAAAAGGAGATTATGCTGAATTGACCGGTGAAGGATTCAAAACGAATCTTGTCATCATGCAGCCGAAGAAGAAAGGCTTAATTGTTGATTTAAAAGGAACGGAAATGGGGCATATTATCGTGGAAGGCGACCATCCACTTGAAATTAGAGGCGCAGAAAACATTCATAAAATCGACTTTGTCAAAGGAGCAGATTCTTCGAAAGTGTTGTTTTATAATTCAAAAGGCAAGCAAATTGAACTACCAGTAAATGGAGTATCGAATGTTAAAGGTTCACTCGAAGAGTATCAGAACATATAAGATGATGGGGAGGAAACCAAGGGTCTAGTCCCTTGATTCAGACTGTAGACAAAGTATCTTTTTACTTTGTCTACAGTCCTTTTAAGGTTTGTAGCCACTATATAAGTGTTTGCCTATCTTGGCTTGAAAACGCTTATCAAATAAGGCAACCTAAGAACGCCACGTCCTAGAGGTGCCTTAATTTCTGCAAAGAACGCAGAAATACGGCAAATCGAACCCTTCGCTGTTCGATTCGCAGTATGCGAGCGTTTGTCAACAAGCTGGGTTTTCTATTTATATCAGTACTGCAAAGTAATGGAAATGATAGCGTTTTTAATAAATTTTTTTTACAAATATATTAATAATCTTATTGACCTAAGACCAATCTACTATTATATTAAAATTAATCGTTTAATCTGAATCCCAAGGAGAATGGTCATGTCAATAGGAAAGAAAATTTATGCGGGTTTTGGGGCTGTTTTAGTAATTTTAATTGTAATTTCAGCTTTTAGTATTTACGAGTCGCGCAATATTACGTCATCGTACGAAAAGATGCTCAACAACCGGATGAAACAATCAGAGTTATCTGAGAGAATTCAGAAGGAGATGGGAATGCAAGGCTTGTATATACGTGCTTATATCCTGCAAAATGATGAAAATCTATTACCGATGTTGCAAAATCATCAGCAAAGGTTAAAATCGGCGGTTGATGAATTATCTACATACACTCACTCGGATGAAATGAAAAGCTTAACGGCAATTGTGAAGGAAAACATATCATTGTTCGACGAAGCAGCTACCGAAGTCATTGATCTTGCCAAAGCGGGAAAGACGATGGAAGCTTTGAAAGTATTAAACGGAGAAGCTAGTGAGGCTAATATAAACATCGAAGCTGCAAGCGTTGAGATTATAGCTTATCAAGAGAATCAATTGAAGCAGGAAAGAGCAGAAGTTGAACATACCGTAAGAATAGCGGAAATTGTTCTATGGAGTGCGATCATTATTGGGCTTATATTAGGAGCATTGATTGCTGTGACGATCGCTAATGCAGTATCAAAACCAGTTCGCAGCTTAGCAAATGCAGCAGTAAGAATTGCGGAAGGGGATTTAACCGTTCCAAATATTGAAGTAAAGTCGAAAGATGAAATAAAGGAATTGGCTGTTTCTTTTAATATGATGAAAGATAATTTGCAAAAGCTTATCAGTGAAGTGAATGGAAGTGCTTTACACGTAACAGCTTCGGCGGAGCAACTTTCTGCCAGCATGGATGAGGTTGCAAGAGCTTCACAGGAACTAAGCGGCAATATGGATTTTTTATCGAACGGCTCGAAAACTGCTGCAGCCTCTGCACAAGAGAGTTCAGTTGCAATGGAAGAGACGTCCGGTGGATTACAAAAAATTGCCGAGTCTACGCAGCTTCTGAAATCTACTGCTGCTGATACAATGGTCATCGCTGAAAATAGCGAAGAGTCCATCGAGACGGCGAAGGGGCAAATGGCACTCATTTATAATTCATCCAACAAGATGAGTGAACTCATTAGAAGATTGAGCAGGCAATCAGTGGAAATCGAAAAGATTACGAAAGTGATTACAGAAATAACAGAACAGACGAATCTCCTATCGTTAAATGCTGCGATTGAGGCAGCTAGGGCGGGAGAGCATGGCAAAGGTTTTGCTGTTGTAGCAGACGAGGTCAGAAAATTAGCGGAAGAATCAAAGCAATCGGCTAGCCAAATTGTTTCGTTGATTGCAGAAATACAAAAAGATACAAAAGATGTAGAAATGGCAGTAGATGAGAGCTTGAAAAATGTTGGATCAGGTGTGGAGACGATTGAAGTAGCAGGCGAAGCATTTACTAGAATCATTGCTTCGGTTAACACGATGTCCGACCAGATTGAAGAAATTTCATCCGCTACAGAAGAAATTTCTGCAAGTGCGGAAGAAGTTGCAGCTTCAGTCCAAGAAATTTCTTCACAAGCAACCGATTCATCGAATACGACGGAACAGAACGCAGCCGCCATTGAAGAACAAATGGCAACGATTGAAGAAGTGAACGCTGTAGCTTATGATCTAAGCAAACAAGCGATGGAACTGCAGCATATGGTTCAAAGATTTACCATTTAATAAATAAAGGAAGGACTGCCAACTGCGCATTCAGCCGCTTGACAGTCCTTTTTTAAAGTTTAAAGACTTATCGGATTTCTAAAACCATCCTGCTTGCGGGCAATGTTGGCATCCGTACAAAGTTGATCGATAAGTCTTGATCTTTTACAACTACATAATCCAAGTCATTCACAAGGAATGATAATGTAGCTTTCATAATTGAAAGCGTTAAACCTTCACCAGGGCATCGGTGCCCGCGTGCTGGATCACCTCCTCCTTGAGGAACAAAATTGTAAAGATCAATTTTTTCATCTATAAATCTTTCCGGCTTAAATTCATTTGGACTTTGCCAAATAGTAGGATCGTGATTTGTACCATATAAGTCAATTAATACCGTGTCTCCCTCATGAAATGAATAACCTTTCCATTCAAAATCAGTACGTGCCTTCGCTCCTAAAAATGGAGCGAACGGATAATAACGGCGTACTTCCTGTGCGAACATCTCCAACTCACTATCTGTTGCATTTGAAAGTTTGTCTTCATATTCCGGATGATCGTGCAAGGCAAGCGCGCTGAAAACGACAAAACGGGCAACTGCTACTATGGGGCGTAGTACATTGATCAATTCTACAGCGGCGCTCTGAAGATCGAGTAATTTTCCATTTGCATCTTTGTATGTTGCAATTTTCTCAATGGCTTTGCCGACACTTTTGAATTGTCCATTGCGAAATTCAGAAAGTATATTTTTGATCCAATCCTCAGTGCGCTTCCTAGCTTTTCTGCCTTCTTGATAACGTGGGCCGACACCGCCTAAGGCGTCAATCAAAGCTCCTAAATCATATGCGCGTTTCGATACTTCGCATTCTTTAAGAGGTACGCCAGCCCATATACATGCTACTCGGCATAACACCTCTTCCGCTTCATCGAATAATATGATACGCTCTCCTTTATTCCATTTTGATGCTTGAGCATTCCATTGTTCTACAGTCAGTTTATGGATGTACTGTAGTCCTTCTTCACTCATCATAGATAGAAATAAATGTTTCAGAGCGCTATGTTGCTTTCCCTCCATCGTTTGAATTCCATTTTCTCCGAACAACGTCTTTTGCACCCTTTTCGGGATTGCCCCAATTCGTGTAAAACGGGAAGAGTCATAAAATAATTCGACAGCATCGCGTCCGACCATACAAATCATCTTTTTCCCCAATAACGTCGTTTCAATAATCTCGGAATTATATTTATCGAATCTATTGTGTAAAAAACAATAGCCTTCCGTTAACAATTGAAAAGTATGATCCAGTCCTTTATCAGCAGGTATTTGCATGATATGCCAACTCCTATTTATATGATGATACTGTAATATTCCCTAAATAATTGCTCAGTAACATCAAATTACAAGGAATTTCGATGAAATTATTTATATAAAAATAATATACAAAAATGTTGAAAAATATATTGTTTATCGAATCTTCTTAGTATACTATTAATCTAATAAATATTCATGAATTGGAATAAGGGGGAGAAATGATGAGCAAAAAGGGGTTTTTGCTATGTTTTGTCATGTTGCTATCTGCTGCATTACTTGCTGCATGCAGCGGTGACGGGGCATCGGATAGTGGATCTGCTGGCAATAAAAACAGCGAAGGAGATAACCGCACACTGACGATCGCAATGGGATCGGATATTGTTAGCTTCGATATTCATAATCATAACAATACTTCTACGGAGGCTGTCCACGACAATATGTTCAATTATCTTTTCAAAAGAGATGATAACAATGAAATCCAGCCAGAGCTTGTTGATACGTTTGAACAATTGGATGATGTGACAGTACAGATGAAATTGAAAGAAGGCGTGAAATTCCATAATGGGGATCCACTCACTTCAGAAGATGTCAAATTTACGCTTGAGCGTGTAGCGACAGATGACACTTTAAAAGAGTTCCCGAACTATAAACAAATTAAGCAAGTAGATATTGTCGATGACCTTACATTCAATGTCGTGACGCATGCACCAGAGCCTTCATTGTTCCATAGACTGTCTCGGTTAGGTTCAGGTATGCTCCCGAAAAATTATATTGAAGAGAATGGATGGGATCATTTCCTGTCGAATCCTGTTGGAACAGGTCCATACAAATTTAAAGAATGGATTCGTGATGATCGGATTGTTTTAGTTCCATTTGAAGACTATTTCGAAGGTAAAGAAGAGGAGTGGGATGAAGTCGTATTCCGTGTTATTCCTGAAAATTCAACTCGAGTTTCAGAGTTGCTGACAGGCGGTGTAGATATTGCAGTAAACGTGCCGCCTAGTGATTGGGATCGTGTCGATAAAAATGAGGGAACGTCAATGAAGAAACAAACTTCAAATCGTACGATTATGTTGATTTTGCGTGCAACTGAAGGGTATCCAACGGCAGATGTCCGCGTTCGCCAAGCAATTGATTATGCAATTGACGATGGCTCATTGGCAGAGCATGCATTAAAAGGCGGCGGAATCCCGACACGCACACGGGTGGGGCCAGGGAACTTCGGGCATAATCCGGACTTGTACGACACATATAATTTTGACCTTGAAAAAGCGAAGGAACTATTAACCGAAGCAGGTTATCCGGATGGATTTGAAATGACGTTGCACTCTCCTAAAGGCCGCTATTTGCAAGATGCAGAAGTGACAGAAATGATCGCGGGTATGCTTGCACAAGTCGGTATTAAAGTGAATATCGAATTCATGGAGTGGAGCAATTTTGTAGAAATGCGTACTGCGAAAAAGAATAAGGATGCATATTTATTAGGTCTGGGTAATTCCATGTTTGACGGTGCTTATTCTGTTGACTGGTATCGCGCGGAACGTTTCGAAGGAGAAACGGATTATAAGAATGATGAAATCGAAGAGTTGTTGAATGCGTCCGCTACGAATATGAACCCTGAAGAGCGTGAAAAACAAATACAGCAAATAGAAGAAATTGCGGCTGAAGATGTTCCACATGTCCAGCTTTACCAAGAAACCATTAATACAGGGGTAAACGATCGAATTGAATTCAACCCGCCTCAAGATGAAATGATCTACGTCCCGAAAATCAAACGAAAATAATTGATGCAGCCGTGGGCCGGGGTTCTTTCCTGGCCTTGCTGTTTTTCTTGAATGATTAGGGCTATAAAAAATTAGTAGCGCACGCAGAGCTTGATTCGGTGTTGATACAGCATTTCACATCATATAAAGACTTCGTAAACAAGTTGTAAGGGAGGTATCATTTGGATGCTGAAATTCCTATTAAAAAGACTGTTGGAATTCATTCCGGTGCTATTGATCATTTCATTTATCGTTTTTTCGCTCGTGTTTGTTGCAGGAAATCCAGTTGCACTAATGTTGCCAGAGGATGCGAGCCAAGAAGATATTGAACGGTTAACTGCTGCGCTCGGACTTGACCAGCCATTTATCGTGCAATATGGAAAGTATATGTTAGGGCTATTGCAAGGAGATTTTGGAAACTCATTTCGATACAACACAGAAGCATTGCCGTTAGTCCTTGAACGGTTACCTGCCACTTTGGAATTGGCTGCGGCAGCTATGCTGATTGCAATAATAATTAGCATACCGTTCGGAATTTGGTCAGCGACGAAAAAGAATACTTCAATGGATCTTTTGGCAACTGGTGGAGCGGTTCTTGGCAAAGCGATGCCGAATTTCTGGCTTGGAATAATGCTAATTTTGCTATTTTCTGTCACATTAGGATGGTTTCCAGTATCAGGAAGAGGCACTGTTGCCCATTTAATATTACCTGCTATTACATTGGGGACGGGCATTGCTGCGGAAATGACAAGGCTCATCCGCTCGAGCATGGTCGAAATCTTAAGTCAGGATTACGTCAGAACTGCGAAGAGTAAAGGAATTCGTGACTTTTTCGTTGTTTATAAACATGCTTTCCGAAATTCTCTTATACCTGTAGTAACGATTACAGCACTCCAAACTTCAACGCTTGTCGGTGGTGCTTTAATTACAGAAACGGTATTTTCATGGCCTGGATTGGGCCAGCTTCTCATTCAAGCAGTCAATACGAGGGACATGGCGATTGTACAGGCGAGTGTATTCATCATTGCTATTTTAGTCATTTTGATGAACTTATTGGCAGATGTCATTTACCGAATTTTGGACCCGCGTATTAAATACAGTTAAGGGGGGATCGAAATGTCAGCAAATATTCAACATACAGCCGATCCTATCGGAATAAAAAGCGAGAAGAAAAAAAGGAATGCGTTCGTCAGCTTGTCCAAATCACTTTTAAAAAGCAAGACTGGAACATTCGGTTTTTTGATTATCATAATTGTGTTTTTCATAGCTGTTTTCGCTCCTCTTTTGGCACCTCATGATCCGAACGCAATTAATCCAGCCAAAATGCTGCAGCCTCCTTCCTGGTTAGATGGAGGAGAATCTGGATACTTTTTAGGAACCGACAACTTAGGACGTGATATTTTAAGCAGAATCATTTACGGATCAAGAGTGTCCTTGCTTGTTGGAATTTCATCCGTCATTTTAGCTGGCATAATTGGTATTCTCATTGGTCTTGTATCGGGATATTACGGCAAATGGATTGATGCGATTCTCATGCGACTTGTCGATTCATTTTTATCAATCCCCAATATTTTATTTGCGTTAGTTTTTTTAGCGGTATTTGGACCGAGCGTGCCAACATTAATCATCGTATTAGGCGTTACGAATTGGACTGCGTACGCGAGAATTGTAAGAGGGGAAACGCTTTCCATTAAAGAACGTGAATATGTACGGGCGGCTCGTTCATTAGGCGTTAAAAATGTAAAGATTATTGTCCGCCACATATTGCCGAATGTCATTTCATCTTTTATTGTCATTTCGACTTTAAGCGTTGCGACTACGATTATTTTGGAAGCCTCACTAAGCTTTTTAGGATTAGGCGTACAACCGCCGACCGTTTCTTGGGGCGGAATTTTGAGCGATGGCCGTGATTACTTAGCGACAAGCTGGTGGTTGGCAACATTCCCAGGCTTGGCGATTACGATTACAGTTTTGGGCATCATCTTCTTAGGAGATTGGCTGCGTGATGTCTTAGACCCTCGTTCACAAAGCCGGAGTTAAGGAGGATGGCGACATGAATACAGAAACGATCTTGAAAGTGGATAATTTGCATACGTACTTTAAGACAGAACATGGCAAGGTGCCTTCGGTAAATGGTGTTTCCTTTGAAGTGAAGGAAGGAGAGACACTTGCGATCGTAGGTGAATCGGGCTCGGGGAAAAGCGTCACATCGCTATCTATTATGGGGTTGATTGAGGCCCCGGGCAAGGTAGAAAAGGGCAGTATCCTTTTTGAGAAAACAGATTTGACAAAAATAGATAAGAAAGCGTATCGCAAATTAAGAGGGAATGAAATTGCGATGATTTTCCAAGAACCGCTTACGTCACTTAACCCTTTATTTACAATTGGCAATCAATTATCTGAAGCAATTAAATTGCATCAGAAAGTAGATAAGCGGGTTGCAAGAGTAAAAGGAATTGAAATGCTAAAGCATGTTGGAATACCAAGGGCAGAAAAAGTTTTTGATTCGTATCCGCATGTGTTGAGCGGAGGCATGCGCCAGCGGGTCATGATTGCGATGGCGTTATCATGCAATCCGAAGCTGCTCATCGCCGACGAACCGACAACAGCTTTGGACGTAACGATTCAAGCACAGATTTTAGAGTTAATGAAGAAATTATCTACTGAAAATAATACTGCGATTTTATTGATCACCCATGATTTAGGTGTAGTGGCAGAAATGGCGGATAAAGTCGTTGTCATGTATGCCGGGCAAGTAGTTGAGCATACAGACGTTTTCACGTTGTTCAGTAACCCGAAGCATCCGTATACGAAAGGGCTCTTGGACAGTACGCCGAAATTTCATGAAGCGGAAGAAGAGCTATCGTCCATTCGGGGTACGGTGCCTACGCCAGCCACAATGCCAGTCGGATGCAAGTTTCATCCGCGCTGTCCTTTTGCTACGGAACAATGTATTGTTCAAGAACCCGTTTTAGAGGAAATTTCGGATGATCATCAAGTGAGATGTTGGCTTTATGCAGAAAAGGAGGCTGTCGTTTCATGAAAGACAATTTATCTGTTCAAGAAATGGACAAACGGCCTTTATTGGAAGTGCAAAATCTAAAAAAACACTTTGAAGTGTCAGATGGGTTTAGGAAAAAGAAATTGCTGAAAGCTGTTGATGGAATCAATTTTTATCTAAATGAAGGAGAAACGTTAGGAATCGTTGGAGAATCAGGATGCGGCAAATCGACAACAGGTAATCTATTAATTCATTTGCTTGAGAAAACCGATGGTAAAATTATTTTCAATGGAAAAGATTTAGATCAGCTGACGAAAGAGGAAATGCGAAAATCCCGTGCGGATATTCAAATGATTTTTCAGGATCCGTTTTCATCCTTAAATCCTCGTATGCGAGTCGTTGACATTATTGGCGAGCCGTTGAAAACGCATACGAAGATGAAAAAGAATGAAATTCGTGAAAAGGTTTATCAATTGATGGATGCAGTAGGCTTAGATCGTTCTTACGGCAGCCGTTATCCGCATGAATTTAGCGGTGGGCAACGCCAGCGAATTGGCATTGCAAGAGCAATAGCGTTACGGCCTAAGCTCATTATTTGCGATGAACCAGTATCCGCATTAGACGTTTCCATTCAAGCCCAAATACTGAATTTGCTTATTAAGCTGCAAAAAGAGTTTTCTTTGACGTTCATTTTTATTGCGCATGGCTTGCCAGCTGTGAAATATATTAGTGATCGGATTGCAGTTATGTACTTAGGAAAAATTGTAGAAATTACAACGAAGAATCAATTATTCAATCAACCGATGCATCCGTATACAGTAAGCTTGGTGTCAGCGGTGCCCTTGCCAGATCCTTTCATACGAGATACGAGAGAACGGATCATTTTGGAAGGCGATATACCAAGCAACGTCGATATCCCTTCAGGATGCAGGTTTCGGACGCGTTGTCCGTATGCGCAAGAACGATGCAAGTCAGAGGAACCGGATTTAATTGAGCTGGAAAAAGGCCATTCTGTCGCTTGCCATTTTCCATTTAGAACGATTCAAAACAAGAAAGGGGAAGATGAGCTTGAAGGAATTTCTGCAAGCAAATGAACAAGAAATGCTGAACCTATTGGAAAGGTTAGTGAACATTGATTCGGGTTCAACAAATAAAGAGGGAATCGATGAAGTTGGAACAATTTTGAAAGCTTGCTATGAGGAAATCGGTTTTACAACAGAAGTTTTTAAGAACGATCAAAATGGAAACAATTTATTGTTCACTTATAAAGGTGCAGAGAAACCTTCACTTGTTTTTGTCGCGCATATGGATACCGTCTTCAAAAAGGGAACTGCTCAAAAGCGTCCTTTTAAAATTGAAGGGAACCGCGCCTATGGACCAGGGGTCATTGATATGAAAGCGAGCCAAGTTGCCCTTTTATACGCAATGAAAGCATTGAAGGAGAACAATGAAGATGCTTTAAAATCCGTTCAAATCATCTTGAATGGAGACGAAGAAATTGGTTCGCCGACTTCAAGAGGGTTAATTGAATCAACGGCGAAAGGAAAGAGCTATGCCCTAATAATGGAGCCTGCACGCAAAGATGGCTCTTTAGTAACAGCCCGACGTGGAGGAGGGCGATATTCCATATATGTGAAAGGGAAAGCAGCCCATTCGGGCATTGAACCGCAAGCTGGAATTAGTGCGATAGAGGAGCTAGCCCATAAAATTGTCAAACTGCATGCTTTAACAAATCATGAGGAAGGAATTAGCGTCAGCGTCGGTTTGATTGAAGGAGGGGAGTCGGTCAATACGATTGCTCCATCTGCGGTCGGGCATGTGGATGTTCGCATTACTTTAACAGAACAAGCAGCCATTTTGGACCGGCAAATTCGGGAAATATGTGCAACGCCGGACGTTTCAGGCACTTCTATTACATTGGAAGGCGGCATTAATCGTCCTCCAATGGTGAAAAACGACATGACAATTATGCTCTTGAATATCATTAAGGAAAAAGGCCGCGAGTTGGGGATTGACATTACCGATGTCGCAACGGGTGGGGGATCAGATGCATCGTTCACTTCGGCAGTTGGTGTACCAACAATCGACGGGTTAGGACCTGTCGGCGGCGGAGCCCATAGTGAAGAAGAATATTTGGAAGTCCCCTCTTTAATTGAAAGAACAAATTTATTGGCAGAACTATGTGTCGAATTATCGAAAAAAACAAGTGTAACTGTATAAAGAATGCAGTAGAGGCCCCGATCGCAAATCATTCGGAGCCTCTTTCTTTTTCAATCGATAAATGAAGGCGGAGATCATTACTTACATGAGCCAATTCTTCATCGTCCACTACGTAATACCAAATGCCGTCAATCCACTTGCCATGACCTTGTGTCAGCATCAATTGTTCCACGTCCTTTGCCGCTTCACGATAGTTTTTCTGAATATCGATCATATCGTCTAATGTCATATTTGTGCGTACATTCGTTTTAATTGCATCGAAAATTTCTTTCACATTTAATAGGCTGTTTAATGACGCGCTCCGGCGTAAAACCGCTTGAATGACTTCTTTTTGACGATCTTGACGGCCAAAATCGCCCCGAGGATCATGATAGCGCATCCTGACATATGCCAATGCTTCTTCACCATTCATTTGAATTAAACCTTTAGGGAATGAAAACCCTTCCTCGCTAAAAGCCATCGTATTTTCAACAGTAATGCCATCTAATGCATTAATAATCTGTTGAAAGCTTTCCATATTCACTTGTACAACATAATCGATCGGCAAATCCAATAAATGCTCCACGCTATTTAAAGACATTTCAATACCACCATATGCATAAGCGTGATTCAATTTATCTTCAATATTTTTTCCGACAATCAGTGTGTATGTATCTCTCGGAATGCTAAGCATTTTTGTCGACTTCAGTGTAGGATTCACTGTTAAGACGATCATTGTGTCGGATCGTCCTCTATCTCCATCCCGCTCATCAACGCCTAATAATAGAACAGAAAAAGGGTCTTTCTTTTGAAAAACAATAGGTTCCTCTCTTTTGTCAGAAACCTGCCGTTCCATAGGCACATGTATTTCTTTCGCTGTTTCTGTAACCTGTTTTAAGAAAAAGAGACTATAAATTGTAAGTGCCATTAGGGAAATGCCGATGATCCCGATCGCCAATTGAATTGTGAACTTAAGTTTATTGCTCATCATTACGCCCCCACATTGAGTATGAAACATTCGTTGGTAATAGTTTACGCAATTGACTAAAAAAGTAGTCGGCGTGCTCCTTAAAATATAGTTACAGAATGTTCAATATATAACTTGTACTCTGAAATTTTGATTGATAATATGATAGTGAATGGGAGACGAATCGAAAAAAGGAGTGGTGAGGATTGGGGTTTATGACGGATGTTTTGCGCAAACATGTTGAGGAACAACCTGAAAAAATATTTACTTCTTTTAATGGCCGTAATTGGACGTACAAAGACTTTTTTGGAAAGGCAGAAAAGGTAGCAGCATATTTTCAGGAAAAGGGATATGAGAAAGAGGATATCATTGCCCTTTATACATTAAATTCGGATCTCTTTTTAGTATGTTATTTCGGAATCCAGCTAGGCGGATTTACAGTTATGCCCGTCAATACAAAGTTGACTGCCCCAGAAGTGGAATATATCTTCAACCATTCTGAAGCAAAAGCGATCATTTATGATGAGCGTTTAAATGAGATTGTTCATAAAATAAATCATTCATTCAATGAAAAGATATCACTATCTGATTTGGATAGCATATTTGAGAATGATGATCTCCTTTTCGAGCCGAAAAAACAATTTGGGGATGATGTAGCTGTTGTGATGTATACATCAGGGACGACGGGCAAGCCAAAAGGTGTCATGCTGACAAATCAAAATATCCTTTCGACAGCAACGATTTGGGCTGAAGCAATGGAGATCACTAAATCGGATCGCATGTTAATCTCCACACCGCTTTTCCACTGTGCAGCAAGCCATGTTTTTGCCGTACCTGTTACGTTGAAAGGCGGAACGATCATTATCGAAGAGTCCTTCTCTCCAAAGGAAACGCTGAATTTATTGCAAGCTTCCGAAGCGACCATGTTTTTCGGTGTTCCGTCCATGTATACGATCCTATTGAATATGCCAGAAATTAAAGACGTAGAGCTGCAAGCCTTGCGCCTATTCTGTTACGGAGCGGCTCCAATGCCATATGAAATATTAAAAAAGCTGAAGGCTGCGTTCCCTCAAGTGAAAGTTCAAAATTTGTACGGTCAAACAGAAAATACGCCCGCCGCATCGACTTTGAAAGATCATTTGGCACTAAAAAAAATCGGTTCTGTCGGAGAAGCTTTGCCTCAAACTGAATTGCGCATTGTAGATGAATACGGCAACTTCCTACCTGTTGGCCAAGTAGGTGAAATTGTAATGAAAGGGCCGCAAGTGATGAAAGGCTATTTGAAAAATGAAGAGGAAACCAAAAGAGCGATTCGAGATGGGTGGCTGTACACGGGTGATCTTGGCAGAATGGATGATGACGGTTTGCTTTATATAGTTGATCGTAAAAAAGATATGATTATCCGGGGCGGTGAAAATGTCTATCCGGTTGAAGTGGAAGAAGTGCTTTATCAACTTCCGGAATTGATGGAAGCAGCGGTAATTGGAATTCCACATGAGGTATTTGGGGAAGTGCCGAAAGCGTATATCGTCGTCAAGAAGGGTCAAACATTGACAGAGCAGGATGTCTTTGCACATTGCGCAAAAAACCTTGCAAAGTATAAAATTCCTCATGAAATTGAATTTCTTGATGAGCTTCCGAGAAACGCTTCTGGCAAAGTGCTAAAGCATACGTTGAGGAAAGAGGTAAAGTCTATCGTAAATGAATGACAAATGGCTGTCGAATTAGTCCACACCAGTCCCGTTGTTTTTCACATCCAATACTGAAAGAAGTTTCAAGAATGGCACCATTTTTCAAACCAACAAAAAAAGGGCTAACACAGAAAGTCAGTTTTCACTGAGCTTCTGGATAGCCCATTTTGTGGATTTAATGATAGATCCAAATCAAACTAAATGCAACTGACCTCTAAAAGTGATACTTGAGGGGTTACGATGATACGGATTTACCTATATTTCATTATCCATCAGACGATTTTTAATTTAAATCAATAAGTATTTTGGCATGACTTTTATCTTTTTCCAGTAATTCGAGTCCATTTTCAACTAAGTCATCTAAAGCAATTTTTTTAGTGATTACTTTCTTAACATCCATTCTTCCCGAAGCTATTAAATGAATGACTTCAGGGAAGATATTACAGTATGAAAAAGAAGCTGTAATGTTAATTTCCTTCATCATTAGATGTTGCGTTACATCGATTGATACTGGTTTTCCGAAAGCGGCTATAACCATCAGTTGACCGCGTTTCTTCAAAACAGTTAGAGCTGTATTAAATGTAATTTCAGCACCAGCCGCTTCATATGCAATGTCCACACCATGTTCGTGAAGTGATAAGATTTTTTCAGTTGGATTTTCCTCCATGCTATTGATGGTGATAGTTGCTCCAACTTCTTTTGCCAATGCTAGGCGTTCGTTTGAGATATCAACTGCAATGATTTCAGCAGCCCCTGCCGTTTTAGCAGAAATGATCGTTAATAGACCAATAGGGCCAACGCCAAAAACGACAACGGTTTGACCAACTTTTAATTGACTTTCTCGAACTGCTTGC
Organism: Sporosarcina sp. USHLN248; assembly: GCF_037144575.1. NCBI lineage: Bacteria > Bacillati > Bacillota > Bacilli > Caryophanales > Caryophanaceae > Sporosarcina > Sporosarcina sp. USHLN248. Next base: position 96,543 of record NZ_JBBCZC010000003.1, on the reverse strand, counting down.
AAAGCAACAGCTGTTGGTTCTATAAGGGCCCCTTCTTCCAAGGAGACATTTTCAGGAAGTTTATGGACCATTCTTTCGTTCATAACAGCATATTCGGCAAAGCCGCCATTCGATTGAACGCCCAAAAATGCAAATTTATTTGCCAAGTTATATCGACCTTGTCGAACGTAGACATCATCATCGGGATATATTAAGGGCTCAATTGCTACGCGATCACCAACTGCTACGTCTGTTACATCTTCGCCTATTTCAACAACGGTACCAGCGAATTCATGCCCAAGAACTAAAGGAGCTTGTACACCGGTTAACTCATTTGGTTCGGTTGGTATTCCTAACCCATAATGATACGCATGCAAGTCGCTGCCGCATATACCGGCCCAACTTACTTTTACCTTTACATCTTTTTTGGATACAGAAGGTTCGTTAACTTCCTCAATTTTCACATCTTTGACTCCATAAATAACAGCTGCTTTCATTATACTTTCCTCCTTGATGTACCTATATTGTTTAATTGCTCCGCCATCATAACAAGCCATGTCATTTCATCCGCTTGTATAGTTGCAAACTTCACAAGTCCATCTACCTCGCGAATGATCAGAACGTGTCACCTGCATTGTATCTCATCTTGTCCATCTAAATGTTTACCTTATCTATTCGAATTTGCTCTAAAGTTAGTTCTTCCAGCGAGTCACCCTCTCTTTTTTCGAGAAATGTTCGAAAAGCTAAACGCCGTTTCATTTGTATGTACAAACGTTTATGATAAATATTGTATTCATGTAATTCTTTGTTGTAAATAAATATGCTTCAGCTCAGTCCTATTTACTTCATAATCAATGAAGAACCGAAACACAGTTGGATTGGGTATGAGGTAAAACACGCTTACGTACCGATACTAACTCCTGTATAAATATTTCCCTTTTTATAAATTCAGTGATTGCTGCTACGCTAATTGTTCTAAATACGATTAAATGTAGCGATTAAAAAACCCAGCTAATCCTCTCATGAAGATTGCTGGGTTCAGCTTGTTGCTTTACAAAATGACAGAATGGTTGCTTTGAGATGAAGTGCAACTATTTTATTTGCCATTCAATTTATTTGCAAAATCGGTCAAAGACATCGATGAGTGAACGCGTTGGCGCTGGAGAGACATAATCGGATCGCCCCGATGGACATTACCTTCATCTATTGTAAAGGCAATGGAAATTCCTACATCTTGTAATGCGTTAATAGCGTCAATACTATATTTACCATATGGATAGGCATGCGCTGTCACTTTATAGGGAGAACCTAAAATGTCTTCAATTGTATCATTCGCTTCTTTTAAATCCATCATTATTGCGAAATAAGATTCGGATTGCAAAAAGCTTAAGTTGGTAAGCGAATTGAACATATGGAATCGATGTGTGTGACTTTGATATTCGAATACATCGGCGGTTGCTTGTATGGATTCTGCTGATACCATTCCGGGTCGACCGATACGGCTCGTAATTAGGAATGAAGTCGCTTGAAAACCATTTTGTTTTAAAATTGGATAAGCGAATTCAGTTATAGATTCGTACCCATCATCGAATGTAATTAACACTGATTTTTTAGGCAGTTCCAATTGTCTACGCAGCCATAATTCTAATTGCTCCGTAGTAATCGTTGTCCAGCCATTTTTCTTTAAATAGCGCATTTGCTCTTCGAATTTTGAGATTTCAAGCACTGATACATTGTCGTCCGTTTTCACTTTTGTTAGGTCATGATACATAAGTACTGGGATACCCGCATCGACATGAACATCATTTTTATGTATATAACCCGTTTTCCCCCCAAAATTGATTGGGTAATAATCTCCTTTTGCCCGCTGTAAATCAATTGTCGTATTCGGCTGTAGCTGACCGATTTCTTTTCCTTGTTTGGAAGGAGAGTGGAGAATGGAAACTCGTTTTATCGTTGTCGCTTTTACTGGATGAGCACCTTTCAATGAACCGGGAGTGTCCTTTTTTACTTTTGCTCGTTTTTTCGAAAATTTCACTTCTTCATTTCCGATTACAGTGTGATAATACCTGTCGGACTCTTTCAATATAGTATGAGATGTTCCTTTATTAAAAACAGCGACCTTTTGTGCTTCTTTATAGACAGGCGTTGTTTCTGTAATGCTAACGGTCAATGGGCTCTTCGCCTGTATTGTTGCTGGTGCTATAAATAGTAGTAGCACTATGAAATAAATGACTTTTTTCAAAATGATTGCTTCCCTTCGGCTAAATAAGTTCCAATTACTATATCGACAGGAGGCTATAAATTGTTAATGCATTTATGTATTACAAAGTGATACCAATGTAAGATGCTCATTTATTAGTTGCGAAAAAAAGAAAAAAATATAATACTTTAATTTAACAGAAAAGCAGTCTTGTATTTTTAATTCAGATAATGTAAGCTTATACAAGCCAATAGATAAAAAGTAGGAAGGATGATTGGTTATGAAGTTAAGGAAATATGGTCTATTATTCGCAAGCGCTTTCATGAGCGCGTCCATTCTTTCGGCTTGTGGAGATGGAGATAAAAACGAAGGCTCTGAAGGTGGAAATGAAAGCGGTAACAGCCTTGATACAAAAATTGTTACGATTGCGACGGGTGGTTCTTCAGGTCCATACAATATCATTGGAACAACATTGGCAAATGAGTACTCGAAGGAATTTGGAGTTAACTCGAAGCCACAGTCAACGGGAGCTTCCGTAGAAAATATCAACTTAATTAAAGAAGGAAAAGTTGAAATGGCTTTTGTCATGAGTGATGTACTCACTGAGGCAGTTGAAGGGATCGGCAACTTCTCTTCAAAAGTAGGGGAAGTTCAGCAAATCGCAGCTCTTTATCCAAATTATGTTCAAATTGTTACAACAGCAGATTCAGGAATTAAATCGATTGAAGATCTGAAAGGGAAACGCGTTGCAGTAGGTGACCAAAACTCCGGGGTTGAAGTGAATGCTCGCAACTTACTGAATGGTTTCGGTATCACTTACGATGATTTGAAAGTCGACTATTTAGGCTACGCTGAAGCTGCAGATGGTTTAAAATCAGGAAGCATCGATGCAGCATTTTTGACGAGTGGTCTACCAAACTCCTCGGTGATGGAGTTGGCTGCAAGCATTGATTTGAGCCTCGTTTCAGTAGATCCAGCCAAAATCGAGGAAATTGCAAAGGATCAACCTTATTTCGTAGCATTGGATATTCCTGCTGATACATACGGCAATGCGGAAGCAGTTCCGACAGCTGCAATTATGAATGCTCTCGTCGTGAGCAGCGAATTGAGCGAGGATGATGTCTATAAAATGACAAAGAAATTCTTCGAAAGCTTAGATGCGCTTGGCAATTCTCACCAAGCAGCGACAGAAATTACACTTGATGGTGCACAGCAAGGCATGGTAGCACCTGTTCATCCTGGTGCACAAAAGTACTACGATGAGCAAAAGTAAGAAATACCTTGGCGGGGGCATGCTCTTGATCATGCTCCTGCTTGCTATTTTTGCCATCAAGATTCCTACCATTCAAATGACGTATATGGATGGTAGTTTTTATTTGACTGACAAGTCTTTTGAAATCGGATGGATACATTCAGTTGAAAAAGAGCCTTGGTATGAAACATATGGAATCGTAAATGGCGACCTCCATTTAACGGAAACAAAATTCAAAACATTCGGAGCAGGAGTTCCTTCGGATAAGGAAGTGATCCGATCGGAAGATGGGTTTATCCATATGAGCATTCATGAAAAATTTGAGGAACTCCGTCTCACTGTATCGGAAAACACGAAAACGACATTATACACAGAAAAGAATACAATTCCGCTATATGAGTTTATCGATAATCACGAAACAGTCATCTTCCGTGTCGAAAAAACACCGTTGTGGAAGATTATAAGAGGTGAAAAAATTGACGAAATTAAAAAACAAGGAAAGTCAACTTGAAAATACAGAAATATTATCGGAAGAGAAGCAAGCTGAGCTTTTAGAGAAATTTGATACCGAATCAAAGGTAAGAAAGCTTACAGGGAAAAAGGTTGCCTTTTTTGTATCAATTGTAGCGATTCTATATTCGATTTTCCATTTATATATTACCTTTAATCCAATGCCGACACTCCAGCAGAGAGCTGTTCACGTAGCGGTAGGGATTGGGTTAATTTATCTCATTTATCCAACGTATAATAAGCAAAACAGAAGCAAAATTGCTATTTACGACTGGGTGCTCTTCCTTTTAGGGTTAGCAACTGCCGGCTATTTAATCGTGGAATATACGGCTATCGTCACGACACGTGGCGGGATTCCAAATACATTCGATATTGTCATGGCTATTGTAACCGTTGTGCTTATTCTTGAAGCTGCAAGGAGAGTAACTGGATGGATACTCCCTCTGTTAGCTCTTCTATTTTTGGCCTATCCTTTTTTCAGCCATATGGATTGGATGCCAACGAAAATGATGACCCGCCAATATGATTTGGGCGATATTTTTGGGCAAATGTATTTGAAGACAGAAGGGCTGTATTCTACAGCAATCGGTGCTTCCGTATCGTTCATTTTTTTATTCATTTTGTTTGGTGCTTTTTTAGCCAAATCAGGAATGGGGCAGTTTTTTAACGACTTAGCTTTGGCACTAGCAGGTCATAAGCAAGGAGGACCTGCGAAAGTTGCGGTTATTTCAAGTGGATTCATGGGAAGTATTAACGGTGCCGCAGTGGCGAACGTAGTAGGTACCGGGGCATTTACAATTCCGATGATGAAACGTGTCGGCTACTCGAAAAACTTTGCAGGCGCCGTTGAAGCAAGCGCTTCCGTTGGGGGGCAAATATTGCCGCCGATCATGGGTGCAAGTGCGTTTATTATGGCGGAAACGACAGGTGTTAAATACGGAACAATTGCTCTTGCAGCTTTGATTCCTGCGGTGCTCTATTTTTTGGCTGTTATTATGCAAGTTCATTTCCGGGCAGGAAAAGAGAATTTGAAGGGAATACCGAAACCGGATCTACCACGAGTAAAAGAAGTAATGAAAGAGCGCGGGCATTTGCTGTTGCCGATTGTTTTTCTTATTTTTCTTTTGTACCGCAATGTCCCGATCGGGCATGCGGCATTCTATACGATTGTTGCAACAGTCATAGTGGCGGCATTTAGGAAATCTACCCGCATGTCCGTAAAAGATATTTTAGGAGCATTGGATAGCGGTGCACGCCAATCATTATCTGTCATGGTTGCTTGTGCTGTAGTCGGTATCATTATCGGTGTTGTTAGTTTGACGAGCTTCGGAAATGTGATGACTTCCTCGATTGCTAGCCTTGGTGCTGGTTCATTGTTCTTAACATTGTTCTTTACGATGATTGCTTCAATGGTTTTAGGTATGGGGCTTCCTTCCATCCCGGCATATATTATTACAGCGACGATGGCTGCACCTGCATTAGCAGTGTTTGACGTTCCGATCTTAGTTGCTCATATGTTTGTATTCTATTTCGGTATATTTGCGAACATTACGCCTCCTGTTGCCCTCGCTGCGTTTGCAGGAGCAGGAATTTCTGGCGGAGATCCAATGAAAACTGGATTTACAGCCTTGAAGCTATCGGCTGCAGGCTTTCTAATACCGTTTATGTTCGTGTATAATCCAGCGATGTTGATGATCGACACGACAGGCGTCGCTATGAATGCTCGTGAATTTCCGATGGCTTCATTTATTGCCATTACAATGATTACTGTTACCGCCATCATCGGAATTATCGCATTAAGTGCCTCTATAGAAGGCTATTTTAAAACGCATCTTAATCCGCTTTGGCGCATAGTTCTTGGTGCGGGAGCGTTGATGTTGATCATCCCTGAAACAATTACTGATATTGTCGGCATTATCATTGTCGTTGCTATGTTTGCGTTGAATTACGCAAAAAATAAAAAAGAAGAACAGAGCGTATCTGCTTAATAATTTAAAAATGGAAGTCCTGTTGCGATTGCAATGGGGCTTTTTTTGAATTGATATACGATTACTCTATCGGAATTGTCCATGAAATCGTATAATAGAAGAAACGTATAAAGACAGGGGCTTGATGTAATGAAAAGACGCTTGTATCCATTGATTGCTTGGCTTGCACTCCTATTTGTCATATTGCCATTCACAACGACTGCTACCGCTGAGCCTCTTGAAGAAATCCGCCAGTTAGTGAAAGATCATTACGTAGATGAAGTGTCGGATACGGTTCTCATGAGGGGGAGCGGCAGGCAAATTACTGACGGCCTTGATCCTCATTCCGTCTATATGTCAGCGAAAGAATTCAATACATTTATGAATGAAATTGAGCAAAGGATTGTCGGGATCGGCGTCGTATTAGCAGAGAGCAATGAAGGAATAGTGGTCACGTCTGTCATTTTAGGAGGTCCGGCCGACAAAGGCGGCATTGTTGCTGGAGATATCATTACGCATGTGAATGGCATATCACTGCATGCTAAGCCTGTTTCAGCTGCTATTTCTTTAATTGGTGGAATTGAAGGGACTCCTGTCAAGTTATCTATTATTCATCAACAAGAAAAGAGAGACGTCACGATAAAACGTGCTGAAATCCATTTGCCGACCGTAGAAGCTGAAAAATTGGGTGGAAATGTAGGCTATATTCGACTCAATAGCTTCGCGACAGATTCTGCAAGAGAAATGTCGCGAGTCATTCAAGCAATGCAAGATGCAGAAAGTTTTATTATTGATTTGCGGGACAATGGCGGTGGCTATATCATAGCCGCCCAAGAAGTGACGGGGTTTTTTCCAAATGTACCAAATGCTTTTCAATTGAGAGAGCGGAATAAGGAACCGGAAGTGTACACTGCCATTAAGCAGAAAGTGAATTTGAAAGGCAGAATCTCCTTGCTCATCAATCAGAATAGCGCAAGTGCGTCTGAAATGTTAGCCGTGAACGTAAAAGAAATGGGTGCCGCAAAATTATATGGGCAAACGACCTATGGCAAAGGAACAATGCAGTCCATGTATAGTTTTCAGGATGGAAGTGCTTTAAAACTGACGACAGCCCGTTTTTATTCGCCAAAAGGCCAAGCGGTTGACGCGTTAGGCGTAAAACCTGATGTTCTAACGGATATTGGTAAAGAGGTAGAAAGAGCACATTATGACCATCTTAAGGAAAAATATAAGACATATAAAGAACTGCCGACATTGAAAGAAGTGTCTTCGGACAAAGTATTTACCGTAAATTTGACTACAATGATGGATCAGAAGACGATGGATGCGTCCGCTATAGAACTTATCCAATTAGGTGGACAAGAAGTGAGTGTGCATGTAGAAGTAGTTGATGGGCAAACGGTGAAAATTATTCCGGATGAACTTTTGGAGTCAGAGCAATCTTATTTGCTTGTCATTCATCCACAATGGAAAGATCTTAAAGGAAAGCAAGTGAAAGATGGAATTCAATTGAAAGTCACGATAAAATAAAGAAGGAGTGAGAGCCAAGCTGCCGATGTTGTGGTAGGATGGCTCTCATTATTTATTTCCGACAAGGTCAATGTGAAGAGGCAAATTACGTCGCTGGATTTCAAGTTCTAATAGTTTAATGAACTGAGGACAAAGGTTTAGACTGACAGCCTTTTTATAGGCATCTAATAGCAAATCATCCGGCATTTCTAACAATGGCGGGGCACCTCCATACATAGTAATAATGATTAAGATCGATGCATATACTAGGCGTTTCGAATTCTTACTCTCACCGTACCAAAATTTTTCACATGGAACAACCGTTCTTTTATCCACATGATTTCGTGGATAACTTGTGGTTAACTTGTTTGTAAATGTAGAAAGTCAATTGCTTCAATGGGGGTAATGTGGAAAAGGTTATCCACAGTCATGAGAAACTCGAAATTTGTCGAACGATTTTCTTGATTTTTTGGAATAATCGGGGCCATTCTTCTTCTGATTGAATACAAATCTAAAGTCTTTTCAGTATGAATTAAATATTGTGACTATTATGTAATTAAGGTAGTATAGTAGGAACAAATTTTCATTCATTCGGGGGGATGGTCATGTTCAAATTTGATAGGTTAGGAGAGGAAATTGTAAGTGAAATAGCAGAGCTCATCAAAGAAGATGTCATTTTAACTGACCGTAGAGGATTTATTCAAGCAAGTACAGATAAAGAGCGGATTAACCAGTTTCATGAGGGTGCATTAATTAGTTTGAGAGAGAAAAAGATCTTGCACATGTCTGATAAGGAAGTAAAGACATTACAAGGGGTGCGTAATGGGGTCGTTATGCCAATTGTCATTGATGGCCAAGCGATTGCGGGATTGGGGATTACAGGAGATCCACAAGTTATTCATCCACAAGCTCAATTAATATTGCGTGTTACGGAGCTGTTTATTCAGGATGCGATGAAAAGGAAGCAACGTGAAGAAAAAACCCGAGATATTGAGTTTTTCGTCTTTGATTGGTTAACAACGTATAGAATGGATGATCGTTTTTTTGAAAGGGGGCTTTTACTTGGAATAAAGGCGGACATTTATAAACAAGTTGCTGTGTTAGAAGTGACGAACATGGAAGAGCAATTTACAGTAGAAGAAGTGGACGGGTTCATGTCAGCCCAAAGTATTCATCCAGATGTCAAAGTGATCCGTTGGGGACAAAATAAGTTAATACTACTTCTTCCAGAAATGAATCAAGACATTTTAAGAAGTGAATTAGAGTATTTTTTGCTTTATATAAAGAGAAGAAAGAAAATACTTGTGGCTGCAGGAATTGGGGGGCAAACAGATCACTTCAATTTAGCTGCTTCCTTCATGCAGGCGGAACGTGCGGCAAATGCTTCGAAAAAATTGAAGCGAATTTTATTTGAAAATGAATTGCGATTTGAACTCGTATTGCAAAGCATTGCAGAACCTACACGAGAAGAATTCATCCAACGAACGGTCGCGCCTTTATTGAAAGAGCCGGAACTTCTTTCCAATGTACGCATGTGGTTTCAAGAAAACCAATCCATGCAAAAAACTGCTAAAAAGCTGCATATACATAAAAACACATTGTCGTACCGGCTGCAAAAGGTTGAACAGCTCACCGGTCTTTGTGTAAGCAATATACATGATGTTCTACTACTCTATCTTGGAACCCGCCTCCTCGATGAGATTGGAAAATGACGCCATTCGCAAAAAAGGCGCCCCGGATATCTGTCGATTTTGTTTAATGTCCGTGGGCGCTTTCGAGTTTCTCTTTCACCGGTAAGACTTCCCTCGTGGTTGTTTACTCACTATTCGTCTCTCTTTTAGATAGTACAAAGCAACTGATCAATACAATAAAGAATAAAATAATCTTTCTCGTATCAAAAAAATTTGGCATATCTTTTGTGAAAAGATATTGGATAAAAGTATGCACGCAGACAACGATCGCGCCCATTATGATACTGCCAATTGCGATGCTCACATTTTTCATAACATCCCCCCTTATCTGTTCTCCATTACGATAACAATAGATAAAGATTTCATTTTGATTGAACTTGCGATGTGCTATTAAGAAGATTCGCAACTTCTATCAAAAATCTTGATGATTCATTCGCTATAATCATGATGACAAAGGAGGGGAGTTTCTTGGAAGATGAACAGACAATTCAACGCGCAGTCGAATGGATTGAAGAGAATTTGGATAAGGAAATCCAACTAACAGACGTTGCCAATTTTTCGGGTTATTCGAAGTACCATTTCCATAGATTGTTTCAGTCGGTTTTGAATATGACTGTGGATCAATACATTCGTACACGGAGACTTGCAGCAGCTGCGGTATTATTACTGCATTCGAATGAGCGAATCATAGACATTGCTTTCCATGCTCTGTTCAACTCCCAAGAAGCATTCAGCCGGGCCTTTAAGAAAGCATATCATCTGTCGCCGGGGGAGTATCGACGGATTATGAGAAGCATTATTTTGATAAAGGAGGAATGTTTTATGCAGGAAATAAAAGGCTGGTTTTTAAGTGGCAGTCACCCACAAAATTATCGAATGGGAATTGACAGACAAATTGTCCATATAGGAAAAGCTTCAGGGTTTCTGCATTCTGAATTCGTAACTGGGGCAGATGAGTTTGCAACGATGATGCAACAATTTAAAGCGGATCAATTTATTGGCAAACGGGTGAAATTATCGTGTTTTATCAAATGTGAAGAAGTACAACAATTTGCAGGGGCTTGGATGCGCGTAGACAATCAAATAGGAGATGTGCTGCAGTTTGATAATATGAGCAATCGACCTATAAGCGGTACAATGGATTGGAATTTTTATTCACTTGTATTAGATGTACCAGCTAATAGTAGTGTCATTTCGTTCGGGGTTCTATTGCAAGGAAAGGGAAAGCTATGGGTAAATCAATTTCATTTTGAAGAGGTGGCGGAAACGACTGCCACTACAAATTTGGAGCTTGTGCCTAAGTTATTGGACGAGCCTGTAAATTTATCATTTGAGGAATAGCATTGTATCGACCAAACGGGTCTTGGTATTTATTATGCCAAGATCCGTTTGTTTTTCACATTTTACGGCAGTGATCTTCTTACTGATTGGAGCGCAGTTTCAAGTGAGACAAAAATCAAAGAGTTTTGCGGTTTTATTGTTGTTTTGTGATAGTAAACAAAAAAACATGCCGAAAAGTATGTAAACATTGTTCATATAGCTATATATTCGGAGTTATTGAACTATTACAATGTGATTGTAAATATAGAATTATTTGATAGAAGGAGGCTGTTGAATGGATGCGCATATAAAGGAACAATTGATTGCCATAACAGGCAGTGCGCATGTCAGGACAACGGTAGCACAAAAATTAGCCTATTCGTATGATGCAACTGCTAATTTTCAAGCGCTTCCGGACCTGATCATATCGCCTGCTTCCATAAATGAAATACAAGCGATTGTCAAAGTGTGCGCAGAGCACAATGTTCCGATCATTTCAAGAGGGTCAGGGACGAACCTTGCTGCAGGCACAACTCCAACAGCTGGAGGGGTTGTACTGTTGTTCAACCGAATGAATAACATATTGGAATTGGACACTGAGAATTTGACATTGACTGTGCAACCCGGCGTTATCACTCAAGAAATCAATGAATATGTAGCCGATGCAGGATTGTTTTATCCTCCTGATCCAAGCTCGATGAGTGTGTCTACGATAGGTGGAAACGTAAGCGAAAATTCAGGCGGACTTCGCGGATTGAAATATGGAGTGACGAGAGATTATGTAAAGGCATTAAAGATTGTGTTACCGAATGGGGAATTGTTGACGACGGGTGGCAAATTGGCGAAAGATGTGGCGGGCTATGATTTAACGAGCCTGTTTGTCGGGGCTGAGGGCACATTAGGTATCGTTGTCGAAATTACACTCAGTTTAATTCCCGCTCCAGAATCGAAAAAAACATTATTGGTCTTTTACGACACACTTGAAAAAGCTGCACTAACTGTTTCCTCAATCATTGCAGCAAAAATTGTGCCTGCAGCACTTGAATTCATGGATAAAGGGACAATTGAAGCGGTGGAGGAATTCATGAAAATAGGACTGCCAACGAATTGCGAGGCAATGTTGCTTATAGAGCAGGACGGAGATCCGGCAGTTGTTGAGAAAGATATGGAACTTGTACATAAGCTTTGCATGGAACACGGCGCGACGTCTACTCAAATGGCACAATCCGTGGAGGAAGCCGCTAATTTAAGTGTTGCACGTCGGGTTGCCTTGTCGGCATTGGCAAGAAAACGTCCATCAACCATTTTGGAAGACGCTACTGTTCCGAGGTCAGAGATTGCCAAAATGGTAAAGGCAGTGCAGGAAATTGCCCAAAAATATGATTTGCTCATTTGTACGTTTGGTCATGCAGGAGATGGAAATTTACATCCTACAATATTGACTGACGTTAGAGACGAGGAGGAGATGGCAAGGGTTGAAATGGCCTTTGCGGAAATATTTCACTATGCAATCCAATTGGGAGGCACGATCACAGGCGAACACGGTGTCGGGGAAATGAAAGCGCCCTATCTCGAATGGAAAATAGGCAAAGCAGGAATTGATGTTATGAAAAGGCTTAAACAAGCAATTGATCCTTTCAATATTATGAATCCAAATAAAATTTTTGCGAAATCCACGAAAAAGAGAGTTGTGGTACATCATGGTTAGACAAGCGGAAACGATGAGGAAGTCTTTCATTGAGCATGTTGATGAAGATCGGATTATGGATTGCATGCGTTGTGGTTTTTGTCTTCTATCTTGTCCTACTTATATTCATTCAGATTTTGATGAGACGCAATCGCCACGCGGAAGAATTGCGCTCATGAAAGCTGTTCGAGATGGCGTCGTAGAATGGGACGGCTCTATAGAAGAGGCGTTCGACTTATGTTTAGGTTGTCGGGCGTGTGAACCTGTCTGTCCGGCAGGGGTGCAATACGGCACTTTGATCGAAGAAACGAGAGAAGCGATCGTATCTGTAAAAAAACAGTCGCTGAAAGAAAAGACGATTCGCAAAGGGGCATTTGATCATTTATTTGCAGATCATCAAAAAATGAAGAAAGCCGTTGGACTTGTCCATTTTTATCAGCGTTCAGGATTGCAGAAGGTGGTACGGAAAATTGGTTTTTTAGAATTATTTCCTCCCTTTATTAAAGAAATGGAGAAAGCGCTTCCGAAGCCTCCGTCAAAAGAGATAAATACTGTCCAGAATGTACCGGTCAAAACGAAAGTTGCATTTTTCACAGGCTGCCTAATGGATACGATATTCAAAGAGACGAACCGACATACAATCGAGCTTTTGAACTCCTTAGGCTGTGAAGTGATCATTCCTGAAAATCAGCAATGCTGCGGTGCGCTGCAAGGGCATAGTGGAGAGATGGAACGTGCAACAAGAAATGCAAAGGTGAATATTGAAGCGTTTGATTTAGAGGCAATTGACTACATCGTCAATAATGCTGGTGGCTGCGGTGCATTTCTATCGGAATATGATCGGTTGTTTGCAGACGATCCAGCTTATTCAATTAAGGCAAGGCAATTTGTGGACAAGCAAATTGATATATCCTCCCTGCTTTTGAAACTTGGGATGGCTGAGAAATTGAAATTGATGCCCAATTTGCCACAAAACGAAATTGTAACGTACCAAGATTCTTGCCATTTGAGAAACGTAAATGGCGTCAAGGAAGAGCCAAGGAATCTTTTAAAATCCGTGAAGGGTAGTGTCTTTGTTGAATTACCCGGTGCGCATCAATGCTGCGGTTCTGCCGGTATTTATAATTTATTGCAACCCGAAATGGCATCCAGAATTTTGAAGACGAAAATGGAAGAGGTGAAACGGATTCGCGCAAGTACAATTGTCACGACAAATCCAGGCTGTTTGCTTCAAATGCAAGTCGGAGTGGAGAAAGAAGGCTTTACTAACATCCGGGCTGTCCACTTAGTAGATTATATTCACGAAAAAATATGGAGAGAAGATGGAGGGGATTGAAATGAAGTTGAAAAGAGGAAGGATCTTAGGAGCAATTGGGCTAACCGCAATGCTTATGTTAGGTGCTTGTTCAGATGCGAAAGGCGATACGAAGGATGGGGCTGATGGAAAAACATATAATTTGAAAATGTCTGTCACAGTAAATGACTCCTCAACTTGGTATAAAGCAGCTGAAAAGTTAGCGAACGATCTGAAAGAAGAAACTGATGGGCGGATCAATATTGAAGTGTATCCAAACGAACAGCTGTCCGGAGGAGACCAAGGAAAAGGGGTCGAGCTTCTAGCGAAAGGGCAAACCGATTTGAGCTTCCACTCGACGATCATTTACTCAATTTTGGATGACCGTTTCGGTGTTCCAAGTGCACCGTTCCTGTTCAAAGATAAAGAAGGAGTGGACAAGGTATTTAATGGAGCAGGAGGAGAAATGATCGCCGACATTTTGAATGAAAAAGGCGTTGAGCTGTTAGGGTATGGGGAAAACGGCTTTCGCCAAATTACAAATAGTAAAAAGACGATTCAAACGCCTACAGATATGGCAGGGATGAAAGTTCGCATTCCGGGCATTACGATGTATACCGATTTGTATCGTGCATTAGGCGCTGATCCGACAACAATGGCCTTTTCAGAAGTATTCACATCATTGCAGCAAGGCACGATCCATGGACAAGAAAACCCAATCGATGTCATTCATTCTTCCAAGCTGAACGAAGTGCAGGATTATTTGACGTCTTGGAACTATTCTTACGATCCGTTAGTATTGGGCATTAACAAAAAATTATTCGATTCAATGAGCGCAGAAGATCAGGAATTAATTAAGAAATTAGGTAAAGAAGCTGCTGACTATCAAGTGGAATTGGCTCGTGAAAAAGAGGCTCAGCAAATTGAGGAATTGAAAGCGGCTGGTATGGAATTCTATGAACCGACGGAGGATGAAATGGAGCAATTCAGAGAAGCTGTTCAACCTGTTTACGATAAATATACGGATATTTGGGGCGAGGACTTGCTCAAAGCATTTCAAGATCAATGATAGTAGACGGAGGTTACATGAATGGAAAAGGTGATTAGCAGATTAGAAGAGTGGATAGTTGCGATCGTTTTATCCATCATGTCCACCATTGCATTTGTCAATATTGTTTCAAGAGGGGTAGCGAACTATTCATTTTCATTTACTGAGGAAATTACAGTGAATTTATTTGTTGCTTTAACATTTGTCGGTACTGCCATAGGTGTGCGCCAACACGCACATCTTGGCTTTACATTGATTTATGACCGTTCGAATAAAGTGATTAAAAATATGATTACCGTACTTGTTGGTTTAATGATGTCCTTGCTCTTTGTCATTTTGATCTATTTCGGTATTCAAATGGTGCTGTTCCAAGTTCAAATGGGGCAGAAGACACCTTCCTTAGGATGGCCTCAATGGTATTTTTCCATAATGATGCCGATTGGAGCTTGTCTATGCTTGCTTAGAACGATTCAAGTGACGGTTAAGGAATTGCTTGAACAGAACAGGAAAGGGGAGCGAACGGTATGATGGCATTTATTTTATTCGGATTATTCATCGTGCTCGTAATGCTCAGACTGCCGATTGCGGTAGCGCTTGCTATATCTTCCATAGCCGTCCTCTTTACGGGTAGCGGGATGTTCGGGCTGGAATTGGTTGCGGATATTATGTATTCAAGCGTATCCAAATTTACACTTTTAGCCATTCCGTTTTTTATTTTAGCTGGTGTCATTTTGGAACAGGCAGGTATTTCAAAGAGATTGATTGACTTTGCCCAATCCCTCGTTGGGCACCGGAAAAGTGGCATTGTCTTCGTAACGGTGATGACCGCTATCTTTTTTGCGGCGATTTCCGGTTCAGGGCCAGCAACTGTCGCTGCGATCGGCGGAATCTTAATACCGGCGATGGTGAAAAACGGCTATAAAAAAGAGACAGCCGGAGGACTTGTTGCAAGTTCGGGTGCAATCGGCATTATCATTCCGCCAAGCATTGCTTTTATCGTCTTTGCGGTCGTTGCGGGCGATCAAATCCCGGTATCAATCGGCAGAATGTTTATTGCAGGTGTAATTCCAGGTCTATTATTGGGCGTTGGATTTATTGTAGCCGCCATGTATGTCCGATGGAAGCAAGAAAGGACGGCAGGGCCACTACTATCGGTAGCTGTACGAAAACGTGCAACATTGATGGAACAGTTGAAAGCATTTTTAGGCGCTTTTTGGGGGCTGTTAATACCGATCATCATTTTAGGCGGTATTTATGGCGGTTTTTTCACACCTACTGAGGCAGCTGTTGTTGCAGTATTTTATGGGTTATTTGTAGGGTTTTTCGTCTATCGTGAATTGAATATGAAAAAGCTTTTTGACATTTTAGTGTCAGCATCTGTACAAACTGCGGTCGTCATGTTCATTGTCAGTGCGGCATCCGTCTATGCGTATATTATTACGACCGAGCAGATTGCGCGGCAAATTTCGACTGCCATGCTTAGTATTTCAGATAATCCGATTATCATTCTATTATTGGTGAATATTTTATTACTTATTGCAGGAATGTTCATCGATGCGATTTCAGCTTATTACATTTTCATTCCGATTTTATTGCCAATCATGATTTCATTTGACGTGGATCCGACAGTTTTCGGGGTTTTTATGACAGTCAACTTGGCAATCGGTTTATTTACACCTCCGGTCGGACTGAATTTATTTGTTGCGGCGGGCATTTCGGGTAATTCCATCGGAGAAATTTCAAAAGGAGTATTTCCGTTTGTCGTATCATCCGTTATTATCCTCTTGCTCATTACGTATATACCGCAGCTATCGACATTTTTACCAGACCTACTCAAAGTTAAATAAGGGGATGAGGAAGTGAGATTGAAAGAGCAGACTGCCATTATTACCGGTGCAGCAAGCGGAATTGGGGCAAGTGCGGCTTGCAGGTTGGCAAATGAAGGTGCCAATGTCGTTTTAGTAGATATAAATTCATGCAGTAAAACGATTGAATCTATTCGGCAGCTTCAGCCAGATGCCAATGTTTTAGAATGCTTAGGGGATATAAGGGATCCTGAATTTGTAAAAGCGGCAGTGGCACGTGCTTCGGATACATTTGGGGAGCTGCATATTTTAGTGAACAATGCGGGCACATGTGGCAGGGTAGGGATTAAAGATATGGTGTTAGATGTGTGGGATCGTGATTTAGATACGAATGTGAAGGCGACATTTCTATTTATACAATCAGTTGTCTATCCACATATGCTTGAGCAGCAATACGGAAGGATTATTAATATAAGCTCCATTTCCGGCATTAACGGAGGGGCGGTTTCAGGAGAAGATGGCAAACATAATCGATCGGGCCCTGCTTATGCCGCTTCTAAAGGCGCTGTAATTGCTTTAACGAAATGGGTCGCAAAAGAGTTGGGTCCAATGGGAATTACGTGTAATTCGGTTGCGCCAGGCGCCACTGAGACAGCTATCACAGCAAATGTTGCTTATGATTTGAAGAGGCAAGTGATCAAAAGAATGGGCACGCCGGATGATATTGCAGAAGCGATCAATTATTTTGCTCTTCCTGAGTCGGGTTATACAACGGGGCAAGTGCTCAGGGTAGATGGGGGCTACAACTTTGGATAATCGAATTCAAGCGGTGCGCGACGAAAAGTCGAATCGAATTATTGGCAGGCTTATGAAGGACGTTGACTTTTTCCAAGGCATTAAAGAAGTATGCCG
Source organism: Sporosarcina sp. USHLN248 (assembly GCF_037144575.1). NCBI lineage: Bacteria > Bacillati > Bacillota > Bacilli > Caryophanales > Caryophanaceae > Sporosarcina > Sporosarcina sp. USHLN248. The sequence continues at coordinate 79,366 of NZ_JBBCZC010000003.1, read as the reverse complement.
ATTATTCAGCGTGCAAGCGGCCCAATTTCAATGCATCGGTTCGCTCCAATACGCTACATACGTGCAATTGGATCAACAATCAGACGGGTCTCTTGTCTATTCAGAGAAGGTAAAAACAGATACGCCGGTAGAACTCTTGTCTGGGACGGGGTTTGTCGGATTGGATATGGAGGAGGAGCTTGAAGTTCATTTCCACGGAATGTTTGTTGATTGTAATAAGAACTTGAATGGCGGCCATTTTTTAGATGGGGAAAATCCGGTCGCAGTTACAGTTGAGTTCTTATTACTTCCACTCAATAATGTACGGATGCAACGTGAAGTGGATGAGATTTGGGGCATTCCTGTTTTTCAATTTAGGTAGAAGGGGTGTTGAAGAATGGAAACGATCGGGAAATTAGTCATTAAATCTGCGAATGCCTATCCCACCAAAATTGCAGTGAAAGATCGACATAGGACATTGACTTATGCAGAGTTAATGGAAAGAGCTTATGCGCTGACAGCTTTTTTTCAAAAGGTTGGTTTGAGAAAAGGAGACCGTCTCGGCATCCTGATGTCCAATCGCTTCGAACATATCGAGTTGGATGTAGCCGTTGCTCTGTCAGGTATTATTAAAGTTCCTTTGAATTATCGTCTTCATCCGAAAGAACACGAATATATGCTTAAAGACGCGGGTGTCAATTTAGTGATTGGGGAAGCAGTTTTAATTGAAGCGATTGATCTGAAAATGAACGTCTTGCCTGTTGGAGAGCAATATGAACGGGTGATCCAACAGTATAGAGGCATGAGAAATAATGAAGATATCGGGGAAGACGATCTTTTCGCCATTATGTATACATCTGGAACAACCGGCAATCCGAAAGGGGTTATGCTGACGCATCGCAATATTCTTGCTGGCGCATTATCATTGGCCGTTGCTTGTGATGCAAACTATGGCGATGTCATTGGACATGTTGCCCCTTTGACACACGGGAGCAATTTCCTATCGCATGTTGCATGGCTTTACGGACTGACACAAGTCGTTTTTGATAAGTTCGAGCCGGAAGAATTCGTCAATGATTTGGAGAGGGAGCAAGTCTCCATCATTTTCTTAGTGCCGACGATGGTGAATTTGATGATCCAGCATCCCAATTTCGATCCTTCCAAACTATCGACGTTAAAATCCATCAATATGGCTGGCTCGCCGATCGCTGCAAGCAAATTGAAGCAAGCGATCTCCCTGACAGGCCCAATTTATGCACAAACGTACGGACAAGTTGAGGCGCCCATGTGCATTACGATGATGCCTAAGGGCGAAATGGCCGACAGGCTGGAGTCTTGTGGCCGAACGGGTCTATTTGTTGATGTGAAAATTGTTGACGGTGCGAACGTTGAATTAGCGGATGGGGAAGTTGGAGAGATCATTTGCAAAGGTTCGCTCGTTATGAAAGGCTACTGGAATAATAAGCAGGCGACAGCGGACACATTGAAGGACGGGTGGCTTCATACGGGGGATTTAGGATGGAAATCGCCGGAAGGCTATATACACATTGTTGACCGCAAAAAAGACGTCATTATTTCTGGAGGAGTCAATATTTATCCACGTGAAGTGGAAGAGGTTCTCAATTTGCATGCCGGCGTGAAAGAAACATGTGTGATCGGCGTTCCGGATGATAAATGGGGCGAGAATGTCGTTGCATATGTTGTGCCAAATGGAACGGTGCCTGTGACATCGGAAGAATTGTTGGCGCTTTGTTTGGAGAATATGGCAAGCTTTAAAAAACCGAAAGAGATTCATATTGTGAATGCGCTTCCAAAAAGCTCTTACGGAAAAATATTGAAGAGGGAGCTTCGCGAGCAGCATGAGGAGGTCCAAGCATGACAAATGTATATATTCATGGAATCGGCATGACCCGTTTCGGAACGTTCATCGAGAAATCGATGAAAGAACTGCTGATTGCAGCTTGCCTTGAAGCGTTGAAAGATGCAGGCAATCCGAAAGTGGACGCGGTCTATGTCGGAAATTTCATGGGTGGTTCGATTTGCAATCAAGAAATTTTAGGTGCGATTGTGGCAAATGAATTGGGCCTTGGTCCTGTCCCGACCGCAAAGGTTGAAGGCGCATGCGCTTCCGGGGGCATTGCGATTAGACAAGGGATCATGGGCATTTTAAGTGGTGAATATGACACGGTGTTAGTAGCTGGTGTGGAAAAGATGAAACATGCTTCGACTGCTGATGTAACCCATGCAATTAATGCTGCGATGGACAATGACTCTAATGAAAAGCTTGCCGGATTGACTTTTCCTGGTTTTTTCGGCGTTCTTGCTAATCGGTATTTTCATGAAACGGGAGCTTCGAAAGAGCATTTGGCAATGGTTGCCTTGAAAAATCGTGAACATGCTGTAAACAACCCGTTAGCTCAATTCCAAAAGGCAGCGACATTCGAAGAAATTATGAATGCTCGCATGATTACGAGCCCATTAGGTTTATTCGACTGCTCGCCTATGACGGATGGAGCGGCAGCACTGGTCATTTCGAAGAATAAATCAAATATCCATATTCGGTCTTCAGCTCAAAGTTCGGGGCCAACACAAATGCAGGATGCTGACGATCTACTGTCTATCCCGGCAATTCGCGAGTCTGGAAAGCTTGCTTATGAAAAAGCCGGTGTTGGGCCAGAAGATATTGATGTTGTGGAAATTCATGATTGTTTTTCGATGACTGAAATAATCGCAATTGAGGAACTATGTTTTTTCGAGAAACGCCAAGGATGGATAGCGGTACAAGAGGGCAAGACGAAATCTACAGGAATTAGGCCCGTAAACCCAAGCGGTGGGCTATTATCACGGGGCCACCCGATTGGGGCGACCGGCATCGCACAAATATATGAGCTTGTTCGACAATTGAGAGGAACTGCATCGAACCAAGTCGCTGGCGCGAGGTTAGCATTATCGCAAAACTTAGGCGGAACGGGCTCCTATTCAACTGTGCATATTTTGGAAAGGGTGTGACCGGAATGATCGTTTTTCAGTGCGATGTATGCGATTATGCGAGCGTATCTAAGAAATATACTTGTCCGAAGTGCATGAAAGGTAAATTAGCGGAAATAGAAGTTTCCTCGAAAGGAAAAGTGTATAGTTTTACGAATATTCATATCGCGCCTGTTGAATTTACGAACCTTGCACCTTACACAATTGCACTCATCCAACTTGACGAAGCAAATGCAAAAGTGACAGTTCGAATGGAGCAATCTGCGCAGATTGGAGATGCGGTTGATATGGAACGCATTGAGGATGGGGCATTCATTTATCAGAAAGCAAAATAAATCGAAAGCTTGTGCATGAAGGCAATCTGCGTCCGTGCACAGGTTTATTTTTTTACGATTTCGTATCAGCATGTAACAAGTTCGAGGGGGATATTGATGAAACTATTACAAGCAGCAACGAAAATCATATCAAAATATTTGGCGATTTGGATTGTGCTGCTTTCAGTGATCGCTTATTTACTGCCAGGGCTATTTATTCCAATCCAAAGTTTAACGGGAGCGGGGTTAGGTACGATCTTTTTATTGATGGGAATGTCCTTGTCAACGGACAAATTGCTCCAAGTAATCCGCCGTCCGAAGTTTGCTTTAATCGGTGTCGGCTTAAAATGGACGATGACCGTCTTCGTTTCAATCGTTATTGCCTATTTATTTTTCAGCAAGGAAGCAGAAATTGCAACAGGCATCATATTGGCGGGAACTGTTCCAAGTGGAACATCTGCCAATATTTATACATTTATCGCCGGAGGAGAAGTAGCGCTTAGCATTACGATGGCGACAATGGATACATTCATATCTCCTCTATTGACGCCCACATTCGTGCAGATGTTCGCAGGTCAATTCATTCCCATAGCTTTTTTGCCATTGTTTTTAAACATTTTATACATTGTATTTCTACCTTTGCTGGTCGGCCTTTTCCTACAATGGAAATGGACTGAAAAAGTAGAGGGCATTAAGCCTTATACTTCCGTCTTATCGCAATTGGCTTTGTTCGTAGTTATTCTTTCTGTTATTTCAAATGCCCAGCAGTCGCTTGCAGCAAATATTGCCGTTTTGCCTATTATTTTTCTTGCGGTAACTTTACAAGTTTGCATTCCAATGGCAGGAGGTTATGTAGTTGCTAAAGCGTTAAAGGTTCGTGAAGTTAATGCACGTGCCATTCTATTCCATACCGGCATTTGCAACACCGCCTTAGCGGCGACACTTGCAATGGAACATGTCAGTTCACTTGCGGCTGTCCCAGCTGTTGCCAATATGGTCGTCAATTTGACTGTTGGTGCTGCGGTTGCAAGTCTTTTCGAGATTAAGTTCAAGTTGGGTGATGAAAAAGCGAGCCTTCATGAAAAATAATTCGAATTTCAAAAGCGCAGGATTTTCATTTTGCATTTCTCATATCTTTAATTATTAGACAATCAGGAGGATTGCAAAATGAAAAGACTATGTTTGCTCACTTTGTTTACATTTATGGTGTTGTTCTTGGTCTCTTGTTCAAACGGTTCAGCCGAAATAGAGGAATTGACACCAGTAGAGTCCGTTGAACTCACGATCCAAATGTTTGAAACAGAAAGGATTATATTGAACGGCGGCATGTATGAAGAAGGGGAGTATGAGACGTTTACTTACAAAGGCGGAAGGTATCGATATCTTGCAGCTCATTTGAATACGAAAAAGAAACTGATGGCAACTCTTCAAGAAACAATGACGAAAAAAGCTGCGAAACGGTTTATTAAAGAAAACGGCATCATAAAGCATAAACGGAAAATGGCTCAGCTGGACACAGTTATTCGTTCAGAGGACCCTTTATACCGTTATGATTCAGCTACCGCTAAAGAATTGAAAGCGAAAAAGAAAAAAAAGACAGTACAACTAACAGTGCCGATTGGAGAGACGAGAACTGCAGCAACTTTAACCGTTTTTTTTAAGTATGATGGAAATGGATGGCGGATTGATAAGATTGAAAGTTAAAGGGCGGGGAGGAAGTTTTATCCAAAGAAATAAAATGATGAAAAGTAGTAAAGAAAATATTTTTAAAAAATCATGTTTTTTAGGAATTGCAACATGGCGCGAATGTAAGCGTATACAATTTAAATTATAATTCATAATTGATAAATAATTAGAAAAAGACTGTTGACGTTCGCAGTTTTCCGATATATGATTACAATCAATCTATTAGGAAATGCGATTGTTCGGACAATTGCAGTGCAAGAGAATAATTCCTTATAGATATTTGATTAGGAGAGATTGCCATGAGAAGTGACATGATTAAAAAAGGGATTGACCGTGCCCCGCATAGAAGTTTGCTATACGCGACAGGGGTTAAGACGAAAGATCTTGAGAAACCATTCATCGGAGTGTGCAACTCTTATATAGACATTATTCCAGGTCATAAGCATTTAAACGTCTTTGCAGAAATTGTCAAAGATGCGATCCGAGAAGCTGGAGGCATTCCGTTTGAATTCAATACGATCGGTGTCGATGACGGCATTGCAATGGGGCATATCGGAATGCGCTATTCGCTTCCAAGCAGGGAACTTATCGCCGACTCAGCCGAAACGGTCATTAACGCTCACTGGTTCGATGGTGTGTTTTACATACCGAACTGTGACAAAATTACGCCAGGCATGTTGATGGCAGCAGTTCGAACGAATGTGCCATCTGTATTCGTTTCGGGTGGACCGATGGAAGCCGGTGTTTCCTCAAGTGGCGCACCATTATCCTTAACGTCTGTTTTTGAAGGGGTCGGTGCTTATAAATCGGGGAAAATGACGGCAGAGGAATTGTTAGATATTGAAAATAACGCCTGTCCGACATGCGGTTCCTGTTCAGGAATGTTCACTGCGAACTCGATGAACTGCTTAATGGAAATGATTGGCTTAGCTCTTCCGGGCAACGGAACGATCGTTGCCACATCGGATGAACGCCATAAACTGATCAAAGATGCTGCCAAACATCTTATCCGAATGGTAAAAGAAGACGTAAAACCGCGAGATATCGTAACGAAAGAAGCGATCGATGATGCTTTCGCACTGGATATGGCAATGGGCGGTTCCACAAATACAGTTTTACATACGTTGGCAATTGCGCATGAAGCTGAAATCGAATATAGCGTACAAGACATTAATAAAGTAGCCGAACGAGTTCCATATTTGGCGAAAATTATGCCGGCGTCAGACATTTCAATGGACGATATATTTAAAGCTGGCGGTGTAAGTGCCATTATTAATGAATTGACGAAAATTCCTGGAGCAATCCATCCGGAAAGGATTACTGTGACAGGTAAAACGATCGGTGAAGATGTGAAGGATTATCACATTACAAATGAGCAAGTGATCCGGACAAAAGACAATCCATACAGTCCGGTTGGAGGCCTATCTGTTTTATTTGGTAATATAGCGCCCGACGGTGGAGTGATTAAGGTTGGAGCGGTTGATCCGTCCATTAAAAAATTTGTTGGAGAGGCAATCGTCTTTGATTCCCAAGAAGATGCACAAGCGAACATCGACAATGGAACAGTGAAAGAAGGCCATGTCGTTGTCATCCGCTACGAAGGTCCGAAAGGCGGACCGGGGATGCCTGAAATGTTAGCACCAACTTCAGCGATTCAAGGGCGGGGCTTAGGAACAAAGGTCGCTTTAATTACAGATGGACGGTTTTCGGGAGCTTCGCGAGGGATATCCATCGGCCATATTTCCCCGGAAGCGGCTGAAGGAGGACCAATCGCGTTAGTCGAAAACGGCGATACAATTTCGATCGACTTAACGAACCGTACAATTGAGCTGTTCGTTTCCGATGAACAATTGGCAGAGCGTAGGCTAAAGCTCAAGCCGTTTGAACCCAAAATTAAAAAAGGCTATTTAGCAAGGTATTCAAAATTAGTAACTTCCGCCAGTACAGGCGGAGTTATGAAAATATAATTATATAATGAACTCGATGATGAGGTAAAAGTGAATGGACTTCTGCATTTACAGAGAGCCGGTCGTGCTGGAAGCCGGCAATGCAGCCATTCGCGACATCCCCTCGGAGTGGAATGCTGAAAAGGAAACTGTTTAGGCATTTCCGGGCGCAACAGAATGTGCTCGTTATAAGCGAATGGACAGTTGTTTCTGTCCGTTCAAGAGGCGGCATATATTGTCGTGAACAAGGGTGGTACCATGAAAAGCATTTTCATCCCTTACATAAGGAACAGTGTTCTTTGTGTGGGGTGGAAATGCTTTTCTTTTTATTTATAAACAGCAATGAATGAAATGATTATTCAGTTAGGAGGAGTTTGCAAATGAGTGCTGAAGTTCAAACGAAGCAAGCAGTAATGGAATTGGCGCCAAAGCCGGTTGAACAATCGAACCAACAACCTTGTAATGGGTCGGCTGTTCTGATTAAGGCGTTAAAGGATTTAGGTGTCGAAGTGATTTTCGGTTACCCGGGTGGAGCAGTCTTGCCGATTTACGACGCATTGTACAAAGATCCGATTCCGCATGTGCTTGCGCGTCATGAACAAGGAGCGATCCATGCAGCGGAAGGTTATGCGCGTGTATCGGGTAAGCCGGGGGTTGTCATTGCGACGTCTGGACCTGGCGCAACGAATTTGGTGACGGGGATCACGGATGCCATGATGGATTCATTGCCACTAGTTGTCTTTACGGGACAGGTGGCAAGTCAAGTCATAGGGACGGATGCTTTCCAAGAGGCAGACGTCATCGGCATTACACAACCGATTACGAAGCATAATTATCAAGTGCAAGATGTGGCGGATTTACCTCGCATTATAAAAGAAGCATTCCACATTGCTTCTACGGGCCGCAGAGGGCCGGTCGTCGTCGACATTCCGAAAAACGTGTCGACCGAAATCTTTGTCAATGCGGATGCGTTCGATGCCGAGGTAAATTTACCAGGCTATCAGCCAACGACGACTCCAAACTTTTTACAAATACAAAAAGCAGTTCAAGCAATCTCACATGCAAAAAGACCGATCATCTTAGCTGGAGCAGGAATATTGCATGCACAGGCGATGGACCAGTTGAAAGCTTTTGCGGAATCCCATCGTATCCCGATTACAAACACTTTATTGGGGTTAGGTAGCATTCCGGGAGATCATGAATTGTTCTTAGGAATGGCAGGTATGCACGGAACTTATGCGGCAAACATGGCACTTAGCGAATGTGATGTGCTACTTAATATCGGAGCTCGCTTTGATGACCGGCTTACCGGAAATCTATCGACTTTTGCACCGCATGCAAAGGTGATCCATATTGACATCGACCCAGCAGAGATCGGAAAAAATGTACCAACCGAAATTCCGATAGTAGCAGATGCAAAAGAAGCATTGTCCGCTTTGTTGGATCAACAATTTGATTCGCCTGATACAGCTGAATGGATTACATCGCTCCAATATAAATCTGAAAATTATCCATTGTGGTACAAAACTGACGATAACGAGCTATTGCCACAGCAGGCGCTTGAAATCATCCATCGAGTGACAAAAGGAGATGCCATTGTTACGACAGATGTCGGGCAACACCAAATGTGGGCTGCTCAATATTATTCATTAAACAAACCGGATCATTGGGTCACTTCCGGAGGACTTGGAACGATGGGCTTCGGATTCCCGGCAGCAATCGGAGCGCAAATTGCAAAACCGGACGCCCGTGTTGTAGCCATTGTAGGTGATGGTGGATTCCAAATGACAGCGCAAGAGTTATCTCTGTTGCAAGAAATGAGAATACCGGTGAAAGTCGTTATTTTGAACAATGGCGCACTCGGCATGGTTCGTCAATGGCAAGAGACATTCTATGAAGAAAGGTATTCCCAATCATTAATTCCTGTGCAGCCCGATTTCGTGAAATTGGCAGAGGCATACAGCATTAAGGGATACCGGATTAAGACTATGGAAGAAGCGGAACAAGTTTTCCAAGAAGCGCTCCTTTCAGATGAGCCAGTCTTAATTGATTGTCGAGTGAAAATGCAGGAAAACGTCTATCCGATGGTAGCGCCAGGCACAGGATTACATGAAATGATCGGGGTGAAGCCGGAATGAAACGAGTTATTACAGTAACCGTCATTAATCAAAGTGGAGTGCTCAACCGAGTGACCGGCTTGCTAATGAAAAGGCAATTCAATATTGAGAGCATAACAGTCGGTCATTCAGAGCAAATAGGCATGTCGAAGATGACTTTCATTGTTCATGTGGAGGATGAAAGAAAGATCGAGCAATTAGTAAAACAGCTGCAAAAGCAAATAGATGTCATTAAGGTGAATGACATTACAGACAAGTCGATCGTCATGAGGGAACTGGCTTTAGTAAAAGTTGTATCCCCACCTCAAGTACGCAGTGAAATTAATAGCATCGTCGAACCGTTCAGAGCTACGATTATCGACTCCGGCAAAAACGTTGTTACCTATCAAGTGACAGGAGATCCGGATAAAATTGAAGCTTTCATCGATTTAGTAAAGCCCTATGGCATTAAAGAACTATCAAGAACAGGCGCTACAGCGTTCGTTCGAGAAATCCAGAAGCTTCAGACACCTCATCTATCAATCTTAAAATGATGGAAAAAGCATATTTCAGTATAGGGAAAACCTTGGTTAGATTCAGTTATTCTTTCGGTTGGGGCTTACAGATCCTTCACCGAATTGAAGTCAAATAAATGAAAACAAAATTAGGGAGGAATTTTACAATGGCTAAAATGTATTACAATCAGGACATCAATGAAGGACGATTACAAGGAAAAACAATCGCAGTTATCGGATATGGTTCACAAGGTCATGCACATGCACAAAACTTGAAGGATTCAGGATTCAATGTAGTAGTTGGCGTACGTCCGGGGAAATCATTCGATCAAGCGAAAGAAGATGGCATGGAAGTGGCGACTGTGCGGGAAGCGTCTGAAAAAGCAGATGTTATCATGATTTTACTGCCGGATGAAAGGCAAAAGAAAGTTTACGAAGAAGAAATCAAACCAGCATTGACAGCAGGCAAATCACTCGTTTTCGCACACGGATTCAATGTTCATTTCAATGAAATCGTACCCCCATCGGACGTAGACGTATTCTTAGTCGCTCCGAAAGGACCGGGACATTTAGTGCGCCGCACGTATGAAGCTGGCGCTGGCGTACCTGCATTATTCGCAGTTCACCAAGATGTTTCTGGCCAAGCGAAAGATGTTGCATTGGCTTATGCGAAAGGAATCGGAGCTGCGCGTGCTGGTGTCTTGGAAACATCCTTCAAAGAAGAGACCGAAACAGATTTGTTCGGCGAGCAGGCAGTGCTTTGCGGAGGATTGACTTCTCTTGTAAAAGCCGGTTTCGAAACGCTAACAGAGGCAGGATACCAACCTGAATTGGCATATTTTGAAACGATGCATGAATTGAAACTAATTGTCGACTTAATGTACGAAGGTGGAATGTCCGGAATGCGCTATTCTATTTCCGATACAGCAGAGTGGGGAGACTTCGTATCTGGTCCTCGTGTAGTTGACGCAAATACAAAAGCGCGAATGAAAGACATCTTGACAGAAATTCAGGAAGGTAAGTTTGCAAAAGGGTGGATCGAGGAGAATGAAAATGGCCGTCCGAACTTTAATGCAATTGAAAAGGCGGAAGCCGAACATCAAATCGAAGTTGTTGGTAAAAAACTCCGTGCGATGATGCCGTTTGTAAACGAAGGATCAAAAACAAAAGAGGAAGAAGTGGTGGGTAGTGCGAACAATTGACATCTTTGATACGACGCTACGCGATGGAGAGCAATCAGCGGGCATCAATTTAAATACAGCAGAGAAATTGGAGATCGCACGCCAACTTGAACGTTTTGGCGCAACCGTGATTGAAGCAGGATTCCCTGCTTCTTCACCGGGCGATTTCGAAGCAGTGGAGAAAATTGCTTCTATAGTAAAAAATTCTACAGTGACCGGGCTTGCGAGGGCGATGAAAAGCGATATCGATACTTCATGGGAAGCGCTCCGGGTTGCACAGCAGCCACATATCCATATTTTCTTGGCAACTTCACCGATCCATATGGAATATAAGTTGAAAAAATCACCTGAACAAGTAGTGGATATTGCAGTGGAGGCCGTAAAATATGCCAAAAAATATTTTCCACTCGTCCAATGGTCAGCTGAAGATGCATTTCGATCGGACCCTGAATTCCTTGTCCAAATCATTAATAAAGTTATTCAGGCTGGCGCAACGACAATCAATATTCCAGATACGGTAGGCTATGCAACTCCGCAAGAATACGGCGCACTCTTTAAATTTTTGAAAGAAAATGTGACGGGTATTGATCGAGTGAAGCTCTCTGCGCATTGCCATAACGATTTGGGCATGGCTGTGGCGAATTCCATTGCTGCCATTGAAAATGGAGCGGACCAAGTGGAAGGAACAATTAACGGCATCGGAGAGCGGGCAGGGAATGCAGCACTTGAGGAAATCGCGGTTGCTCTTCATATACGTAAGGATTTTTACAAGATCGACACAGGAGTGAATTTGCAGGAAATTAAACGCACAAGTCAGCTTGTGAGCCGTTTGACAGGTGTAGCAATCCAACCAAATAAAGCTGTTGTCGGAAAGAATGCATTTGCGCATGAATCTGGAATTCACCAGGACGGAATGCTGAAAAACCGTGAAACTTATGAAATCATCACACCTGAATTGATTGGAGAAACGGTTGCTCCTCTATCATTAGGTAAGCATTCCGGGCGTCATGCATTCAAAGATCGTGCAATCTCTATGGGCTTTGAGTTGACGGATGAACAAATCAATGAGGCATTCGCACAGTTTAAGAAGTTAGCTGACCGGAAAAAAGAGATTACTGAAGAAGATCTTTTCGTTCTCTTTACAGGAAAACAAATCGAATCTGCTGATGTTCCGATTTATGACCTGCAAAACGTTCAAGTGCAGTATGGCACGTCCAATATTCCAACTGCCACAGTCTCCGCAGTCGTCCCGACAGGAGAAGAGGTTACTGTTGCTACTACAGGCTCAGGTTCCGTTGAAGCAATTTTTAATACGTTGGAACTGTTAGTAAAAGGTGAAGTTCATATTTTAGACTACCGAGTAACTTCAATCGGCAAAGGTCGCGATGCATTGGGTGAAGCATTAGTCAATTTAAGCTTTAATGGTGAAGTATTTGCAGGTCGCGATGTTTCACAGGATGTATTGGAAGCTTCAGCGAAAGCTTATTTGAACGCAATCAATCGAAAACTGTTAAAGGAAAAGTTGAAAATAAAAGAGCCGGCAATCGGTTAAAGGATTTTTACAATCCGTTTGTATCAGAATATTCAATTTTATTAACGGTTGTTTGTAAGCTGTCAATGCAATGAGTGAAGTAGCAGGCGGCAATCATTGCAAGGAGTGTCTTGAAGCAGCAGTAAAATTACAAGTCAAATTTATTTAAAAGTATTTTTAAGCATCAAAGACCAATAGAGGAGGAGAAGTTCGATGGAAAAAAGAGTGGCAGTACTACCTGGCGATGGAATTGGACCTGAAGTGATGGAAGCGGCTGTGAAAGTGTTAGAAGTAGTAGGAAGAAGATTCAATCATACTTTCGAGTTCAGTTATGGATCGATCGGAGGGGATGCAATTGATCGGCACCGCAATCCGTTGCCTGACGAAACGATCGCACTTTGTGAGTCAAGTGATGCTGTCCTTTTAGGGGCAGTCGGCGGACCGAAATGGGATAACAATCCATCTGAATTGCGTCCGGAAAAAGGATTGTTAGCCATTCGTAAGCATTTTGATCTGTTCGCCAATTTACGACCTGTGAAAGCAGTGCCTTCCTTGCTCCAAGCTTCTCCTCTGAAAGAAGAAGTTGTACGGGAAGTAGATATGATGATCGTCCGTGAATTGACGGGCGGACTCTACTTTGGGGAACCGAGCAGCCATACAAATCAGTCTGGTGTTGATACATTGATCTACACGAGAGAAGAGATTGAGCGAATTGTAGAAAAAGCATTTGAGCTAGCACGTCTCAGAAAAGGCAAGTTAACTTCTGTTGATAAAGCGAATGTTTTAGAATCCAGCAAGCTGTGGAGAAAAATCGTAGATGAGAAGAGAAAAATGTTTCCAGATGTTGAAGTAGAGCATCAGCTTGTCGATTCCGCGGCGATGAAAATCATTACGAATCCTGCTGCATTCGATGTTATTGTAACAGAAAATATGTTTGGCGACATTTTAAGCGATGAAGCATCTGTCATTACAGGTTCGTTAGGCCTATTGCCATCCGCAAGTGTTCGCTCAGACCGTTTCGGTTTATATGAGCCAGTGCACGGATCAGCCCCTGATGTTGCAGGAAAAGGCATTGCCAACCCGGCAGCGGCCATTCTATCTGCAGCGATGATGCTGCGATATTCATTCGGAATGGAAGATGAAGCTGCTGCAGTAGAGAAGGCAGTCAATACAGTGTTCGAGGATGGCTGCTTCACGAAGGATTTGGCATCTAATCAAGAAAGGGCTCTTACTACAACCGAGTGGACAGATAAAGTCGTAGATGAGTTGGATTTGCAATTCGTTTCGAACAGCATCATGTTCTCGTACGTTTAATGAAATAAAATCAATCAATGGAGGGATATCCTGCCTCCATTGATTGTTCGTTAAATAATGCATGTAAACAAAATATAAATTATTATGGGCATCCTTTCGTTGTAATTGGATGCCTGAAAGGAGAAAGTCGAATGGCAAAAACGATTATAGAGAAAATCTGGGACCGACATGTAGTATACGAAGAGCAGGGGAAGCCTGATTTATTGTATATCGACCTCCATTTATTGCATGAAGTCACTTCACCACAAGCATTTGAAGGTCTTCGTCTTGCGGGTCGCAAAGTACGCCGTCCAGATCTTTGCTACGCCACAATGGATCATAATGTGCCAACAAAAAATTTACCTACGATCCACGATCCGATTGCGAAAAAGCAAATTACCACTTTGGAAAAGAACTGTGAAGAGTTTGGCATTCCGTTAGCCCATATGGAACATCCCGATCAAGGAATTGTCCATATTATCGGACCTGAATTGGGACTTACACAGCCTGGAAAAACGATTGTTTGCGGAGATAGCCATACATCGACACATGGCGCTTTTGGCGCGATTGCTTTCGGAATCGGAACGAGTGAAGTTGAGCATGTCCTTTCTACTCAAACGCTTTGGCAATCCAAGCCGAAAACGATGGAAATCAAAATCGAAGGCAAGTTAGGATTCGGCGTCACTGCAAAAGATGTCATTTTGGCGATTATAGCTAAATTTGGCATTGATGTTGGAACTGGTCACATCATCGAATATACAGGGGAAGCCATTCGTAACATGACGATGGAGGAACGTATGACGATTTGCAATATGTCAATCGAAGCAGGCGCGAAAGCGGGTTTGATCAGTCCTGATGAGACGACGATAAATTATTTGAGAAGCCGCCGCTATGTACCGGAAGGAGAAGCTTTTGCTGAAGCTGCGGCGGAGTGGCTTGCCCTATCTTCTGACGAAGGAGCGGTGTATGACAAAACATTGACAATCAATGCAACTGAAATTGAGCCATTCGTTACATGGGGAACAAATCCATCTATGGGTGCGGGGATTAGTTCAACAGTTCCTACAGTAAATGACTTTGAAAAAGAATCCGACAAGGAAGCGCTGAAAAAAGCACTAACATATATGGGATTGGAAGAAGGAACTCCGTTAACTTCAATTGCGATTCAACACGTATTTATCGGTTCTTGCACAAACGCCCGATTAAGCGATTTGCGCAATGCAGCAGAAGTGATTAAAGGAAGAAAAGTTCATCCATCTGTTACCGCGATTGTCGTTCCAGGATCAAGAACGGTCAAGCAGAAGGCCGAGCAAGAAGGGCTTGATCAAATTTTCAAAGATGCAGGCTTTGAATGGAGAGAGTCTGGCTGCAGCATGTGTTTGGCTATGAATGATGATGTCGTTCCGGCAGGAGAACGTTGCGCTTCAACTTCTAACCGGAATTTTGAAGGCAGGCAAGGAGCCGGCTCAAGAACTCATCTCATGAGTCCAGCTATGGCAGCGGCAGCGGCAATCGCAGGCCATTTCGTAGATGTACGTAAGGAACAGGTCGCTATTGCATAATAGAAAGGATGGGAAAGTATGAAGCCAATTAATGAAGTAACAAGCGTTTTAACTCCTCTAGATCGCAAAAATGTTGATACGGATCAAATTATATCGAAGGAATTTTTAAAACGGATTGAACGTACTGGATTTGGAAAATATTTATTTTATCATTGGCGATACCTTCCGGATGGTTCAATCAATGAAGATTTTGTACTGAATGATAAGCGCTATGAACACTCTACAATTTTAGTAGCTCACGAAAACTTCGGCTGTGGATCATCAAGAGAGCACGCGCCTTGGGCAATTATGGATTATGGATTTCAAGTTGTCATTGCGCCATCATTTGCAGATATCTTCCATAATAACTGCTTTAAAAATGGCATTTTGCCGATTCGTTTGCAAGTAGATGAAGTAGAGGAGCTGTTGCGAAAAGGGCAGCAATCGGCGTACACATTAACGGTTAATTTGGAACAGCAAACGATCAACGGAGAAGACGGCAGCAAATATACTTTTGACATCGATCCGTATTATAAACAAATGCTTCTCAATGGATGGGATGAAATTTCTTTAACCTTCCAATATGAAGAGCATATTGCGGCTTATGAAAAAAAGCATGCTTAAGTTTCTTCTATTATATAGATGTGGGCTATAGCTTTCAAAAATAGTATTTGCACTTAATTAACGGAAGTTCTTCGGTTGCTTCACTGCAAAATGGATAGCGAGTTTAATTCAAAATGTAATTTTATATATAGAAGTAGGGGCTGTCGAGAAAGTCAGTAAAAATTGACTATCTACGACAGTTCCTTTTTTATGTGAAAATTTTATTGCTGTCGCTTTCTGTTTTAGGCGTACGTTTTCCATGAAAGGCGGGTGAGCCTCGAACAAGAAGAGTTCAATTTGCCGTATTTCTCGTTTTTTCGGAAACTAAGGTATCTTTTACTCGCAAAGCCTGTATTGTGTGACAGGCTTCGCAGGACATTGAATAGCATCACCGATATCACATCCCACGAAGGAAATGCACAGCAATTTCGTGGAATCTCCATCTTCCACTATAGAACATCATATGAAAATCTTTATGTTAAAAGAAATTGTATGTCATGCTCTTTATTCACTTGATACTCTCCTTACGTCACCTATTAAACTGTTAATTGAATCCTGATCATCATTCGGTTACACACTCCCGGCCGCATTAAATTCTGTTCTAGACGGATGCTTTTTAAGGGCTTGTCGGAAAGTCTACCTGTCGATCGCTCCTTTAAAATTCGCGTTTCAGGAGTGCCGCCATCCTCTTCAATAAACAAATTACCTTTGTTTAGGAGAGATATTAAAATGATAAACTAACCGATTATGAAATTGACTCAGTGAAAAACAGAAAGAAAGGTGTTAAAGATGAACAAACCGTTGAAAAAAGAAGTTGTAATTGTTGAGCTAATGCTTGGAATTTCACTAATACTTGGTGTCATTCCGCCCTTAATTATGTATTTCATTACAAAAAGGAAAAACTTGTATTACAATGAGTCGAGTCGCAAGGCACTGAATTTCCACTTAACGATATTTCCCTTTTTTATAATAAGTAGATTTTTCCCCATTTGGTTTATGTTTGCTGTTTTGGCAATCGAAACAGTTATTATCATGTATGCTATGAGTAGAATAGCTTTTCAGAAGCCATATAGTTATCCGGCGATTCCCTATATTAAAAGCGGAAAATAGAGAGGAGGCATTCAAATGTCAGACAATATGTTGACGATTGGGCAGTTAGCTAAACGAGCAGGCGTTACGATCAGGACACTTCGATATTATGATAAAATCGGATTAATAGTGCCATCTGACTATAAGGAAGGTGGCCATCGGCTCTATAGTATTGATGATCTTATACGTTTACAGCAAATTCAATCTCTAAAATTCATTGGATTTTCACTTAAAGATATTAATAATTTATTAGAACTATCTGTTATAGAAGAACACGATCTCACCCGCTCGATCGCTTTCAAAAAAAGAGAGCTTATTGCTGAACAAGAGAGAATTCTACAAATGATTGATCAGTTAGACCATATGACAAAGATTATTACAGGATATGAAAAAATAGATGTAAAATTATTTTGTTTTATCATTCATTCGATCCTTTTTGAAGAGGAAAATCTTAATGAGGCTCAGGAGATAGGTTCTATTCATAATTTTAGAAGCGAAGCAAGAGTGAAAATAGATCAAGCGTTTTTTTCAATGTTTATGCAGTTGAAAAAGCTTGTAGAAAACGATATAAGCCCAGAGTCTGAAGAAGCATTCCATTTTTGCAGCCAGTTGACGAACCTTACGAATGAAATGTTATCAACTGTGGAAATGGCAGAATTAAAATCTGCACTTCCATTTGACGAATTCAATATACTCAATCCTCTTACGGATGAAGAAAGTACTTTTCTTAGAGATGCTTTTGCTTATATGTCGAAGAAGTTCGGTTCTCAATAGAAAGTAAATACAAACTCAGTTAGGAATCAATTATAAGCTATTCGTTAATTTTAATGTTGACAATTCCATGAAAGATTAGATAACAGAAGAATTGGGACAAATTATTGACGAAAATAGAAGAAAAATATCCGTGATATAAAATTGGTATTCAAGCTCATAAAAAAGGTGAATTAATTGTACAAAAATCAAAAAACGAATCATAGAAAGATTCATTTGAAAGCCTCTCTTATATGGGAGGTTTTTTTGTCGATTTGTATGTTATTATAAGAAAAGATAAAGACAAGAAACTACAGGAGGACATGAAATGCCGAATAGGAAAGTAATGAATGGTATGATTTGCAGTTTTTTGGTAATTGTCTTGTCGCTATTCGGATGCAGCTCGACGGATGCACAAACAAATGCAATCTATCAAAACTTTACAGATGTACATAACCAATTTTGGGCGAAAGATGAAGTGACTCAGTTAGTAGATATGGGAATTATTAACGGCTATCCTGACAAGCAATTTCGCCCTTCGGTTGAAGTGAATCGGGGCCAAGCAGCCAATCTGCTTGCGGGCGCGTTAAAATTGCCGGAACCTGCTTATGAACCGGTTTTTAAAGACATAAGCAACAAATCATCTTTTGTCAAAGGTGCCATGGCTACTTTCAAGGCAGGGATTTTCATCGGTAAGGAAGATGGCACGTTTGGCGCCGGTGATTCATTGACGAGAGAACAAATGGCGACTGTTCTTGTTAGAGCGTTTAACCTTGAGGATACAGGAGAACATATTGAATTCAAGGACGAGGCGCGCATTAGCGAATCCCATAAAGAGGGCGTTAAAATTTTAGCGCAGCATGGCATTACAACAGGGAAAGAAGACGGTACATTCGATCCTAAGACACCTGTAAATCGGGCGACATACGCGGTATTCCTACACCGCGCGATGGTGAAGGAAGGTTTGATCGAAGAAGTGCCGGAAGTGACGTTCATTGAGCCGAAAGTATTTGGCTCCTATCAAGACACTCGTTTCGATCAAAATTTTGTCGAAGTGCCAGTATCCAATAAAGCAAAAACATATTTACGTTCGACTGTCCATTTGCAATATGCTGGCAATAAAACTGTCAACCACCGACATGCTAAAGATATTATCTATACGTATAAAGTTGGAGGATTGTCACCGGCGGTTGTAAATGTAACGAAGAGAGAACTTGAAAACGGGGACTACTTCCTATTTACGGAAATACGCAATCCACAGCGGATGCCAATCAGAGTCGATGTCATCCAAACGGAAGGCGAGTTAGAGAAAGGAATTTTACGTGAATATAGTCGATTCCCAATTAAGAAAGAAACGGATGACACTTTCGGTTTCGATGGGACAACATATCCTACCGGCGTGTTTGAAATTACATCAAAAGAGGGAACGAAAGCGCAAAAAATGATCGGGAAAGCATATCGCTCAAAAGAGTTAGAACTAAAGTATCCTAACGGCGAAAGTAGCCATACGAGAGAGCTGTTGGATGAGAGCGAAGCATTTAGCGGTGTTACTTTGGGTGATATACAATTATCCGTCTATACACTTAGCTCGAGAGGGTATGACATCGTCGATCAATGGATCTTACATTCCGATCAGCAACTATTTTCGACAAACGAAAGAATGGATGCGTGGATGTTAGAATCCGCTACTTATTATAAAAAAAGGAACAAATGGTATACGGCAAACGGACCGTACAATAAAATGGCAACAACGATTGAGCCGATGCCAAAGTCCGGTCGTGGCTACGGTAGGAATCTTCTTTTAGTAAAAGAAGATCGGGTCATGGCGCTTTATAATGAAACGCAAGAGCGATATTACGAAAGCTTGCTCTATAATTCATTTGCCAACCTTGATATTTTCAGAGGGAAAAAAACCTATTGGGAAACTGAAGTGACAAGCACGTATTTGAAAGGTCTTTTCGGCATAACAGCGCCATTTGTCGATACGAGATTCAATGAGCAGATTGCATTGTTCCTGTATAATGGCGGTAAAGCGTTCGGTCATGCAGACTATAATTTAGGTCTGAAAAATTATGCGGATTTGTTAGCATCGCAAAAGGAAAAAGGGAATATTATAAAAGTCGATGCCACTTCCTATTATGTGCAAGACTATTTCCCAACCAAGCAGAAAGTGAATACACATACGTCCATGAACCATCTTTTAGGCGGCATGAACATTCTGCTCCTTGCATATGAAGAGTTTGGCGATGAAAAATACTTGAAAACTGCTAATGCACAGTTTTCTGCAATTGAAAAAGATGTAAACCGTTGGATCCGTCCTGATGGCGATATTTGGTATAAAACATCTCCAGACCGCACGTTCGTTGGTCGCGATTATACACATTTGACATTGGAAGATTTAATTCATTCCTATGAAATGTGGACGAATATTGATCCTTCAAAACTGCCATTGTTTGAAAAATTGATCCGATCAAAAGCAGGTTATCTGAATGCGAATCAATTAGGCTATACTACGAAAATTAAAAAGGGACTTGAGCGAATCGGAATGCCGGAACTTTTGCCGGCGGGCGAGGAGCATACAGACGCTTTATAAAAAAAATCCCCATGGAGGAGGCATACGCCGTATCCATGGGGATTTTTACGTTAATCTATTTTCCGGACAAGGTCTGAACGGATCCAGCCATAGTCCGATGGCGGGTTTATATCTGCCAATACTTTGTACCAAACATATCCATCGCTGCCAGTCGTTTCGTCAACGATGACGAGTGGATAGCCGAAAGCAGCGTTCGCTCCGGGATCTTTCGGTTTGTAAGTGAACAATTTGTTGGAGGCAGTCACTTCAGGGCTTGTCCGAACATTAACGCCGGTGGACCCTTCATAAATGATGCTTCCTAACTGTACTTGTTTATAGTCGCGTTTGCCTAAGAACTTATCGATTCTCCACATATGTCCGGCTACTTTGCTGCCCCAATGTGGATCTGATGCATATTTTACGTTGAATCCAACAGATTTATTTCCAGGCACAGCGCCGTTTGAGTGTGCACCTAACGGGTTCGCATAATTCAAGTTCATATAACGTTGAATAAATGCCGTAATGCTGTTTTCTGGTGTTGCATAAATCTCACCTAATTCTGGAGAAGAGTCAAATACTTGAATGCCGAATAAGTTGTTTTTCGTCTGTGCATTCGTGCTCATGCCGTAATCACTTTCGTGGATGGCAGTGGCTAATATGTACATAGCATTGACACGATATGTTTCTTCGACAGATTTAATAAATTCTCCAAGACCAATAAGTTTAGACTTTGTCGTAGCGTCTTTATAGCGGGCAATGCCTGTATTTTGACGCTCTACTAAAGCTTTTTGAATATAAGACTCAAGCTCTGCTCCTGTGTAGGAAGTCGGTTGGCGAACAGAAAGAAACTGGAAGTACGGATAATAAGTAATGACATTTTTTGTTCCTACTTCGCTGAAATGAACGCCATCAAAACTCGTATACCGTTGGCCGATCCGCATGGAAGATGATGCAGGTCCGACTGTATAGACGGCAGATGTTTTGCTTATATTATCGTACGTATGATGAGCCAAAGTTCCGTCTGTAGCTACTTCATAATAGTCATAGCCTGTGACAAGCTCGGTAGGGACAAGGTCCACTTCGTTATGTTTTGCATAAAATGTTTTTCCAGCAATCTCTAAAATGACATGATCTGCACTGCTGCCGATGTATTTCATTTCTCTTCCTTTTTGCACATACGTCACTTCGTTACGTAGTGAAGAGTCGCTGTAAAGGGAAGTGTATTGCTTCGGATTTTGCGCTCCAAAAGCACGTCCAGATTTCATTTTCACAACTTTATTATTCTTTTGGATCACTCTGATAGATGAAGATGCATTGTAGGCTATCAACGCATCTTCAAAGTTTTTGTATAGAGCTGTCGTCGGTATTACTTGGCCGTTTGAAATCGTGCTCACTTTATAAATTTCAGGATCTACATCCGGCACCGGTGGAGTGGACGGATTTGTTGGTTCGTCTGGCTTGAGCAATTTGGCAGCTGCCTCCATGCGATAAAGGAAAGCTGCTGCATGAGCAATTGTCGCGCTGTCTAATGGCTTAAAATAAACTCCTTTTTTCTGATGATCACCGCGGATAATGTTCAAGTTTGCGGCCGCAGCGACTGCGTCATGGAAATTCGGTGAAATCAAATGATTATCTTTAAAATTCAAACTTGATTTTTGAACCGGTAAATCCATATATCTGAACGCTTTATAAATCATCCCGGCCATTTGTTGACGAGTGATTTTTTGATCAGGCTTGAAGGTGCCATCAGGATATCCGCCTAAAATACCGGCACCGGCAGCATTTTGGATTTCGATTGTTAGTCTTGAATTTGGTTTCAAATCTTTGAATGTATATTTTGTTGAATCAGGCAGTTGGAGCGCTCGAGTTAAATACGATGCAAACTCTCCACGTGTCACTGCTTTGTCCGGATTGAACTTGCTATCCGTCAAAATGACATTCTTTTGAATCCAATACGTCAATTCTGTTTCCATTTGATGTCCTTTGACACCGGTAGCTGCTTGGGCAGTGCCTTGGAAAAGAGAGGTGGACATAAGGATCAAGACTAAAGCGAAAGATAGTAGTTTTTTCAACTGAAAACCTCCTTTTATCTATCTTCTATGATAGTAACAGATTCTTTATAGAATAATAACCCATTTACGAGAAAAAGAGATTGTTCAATTGAAAAGTTTTAGAAAATGGTTCAAGAATTCATTTGGTGGAGGAGGTATAATTAAATTGACACTCGGTGGGCATATTGAAAGAGAAACAGTTTTTTTGAAAATGAAACTAAACAGTCCTCCGCAACGTCGTATAAGATGCTATAATGTCAGAGGGTCTACCGAACTTAAAAATGGCTTTTAGTCGTGGAAAGGGAAACGTTTTGAATGACTACAATTCTTAGTAAATTGAAAGAAAAAGATACACTGCTTTTATTGATTTCCTTATTGGTTGTCATCGTATCATTGTTTTTGCCGACAAAAATAACACTTGTCATCACATCATTGGTTTTCGCAGCATTTGCGTTTTTTAGAACGCAGCATAGCTTGCTCTTCCTAATCATCTATGTCAGCATACGGCCTTTGTTAGTGGAAGTGAATTCCGGTGTGAAACTAATCGGAGATTTAATCACTTTCATTGCATTTATCAAAATTGTGCTTTCAAGCAGGAAAGACTGGAAAACGTTATTTCATTTCAAATGGTTTGAATGGGCATTTTTTGCCCTTATGATCGCAGGTTCTATTAGTGGCTTATATCACGGAGTGCTACCTGCAGCCGTGCTGTTCCAAGTAAGGACGTTCTTGATTATGTACCTTCTTTATTATGTCATTTCAAGAATGTTCTTGCCGGAAGGCTGGCTGAAGCAAATTGCATGGGTGACCGTTATAACTGGCATGATTTCATCCATTCATGGGCTCATTGAAAAACTCTCGATGAGGCAATGGCTGTTGCCAGATGTTTGGAAATATAAGACATTGTCTGCGACGAATGCTGTTCGGATCTACGGGCTACCTGGAAATCCGAACTCTCTCGCATTGCTATTGTTTTTTGGCATTATGTCAATCCTCTTTCTGCAGTCGATCTACAAAGGTGAAAAGTATAAATGGTTTTTGAATATTAACTTAGTGCTGTTCACAGGTGTGTTTATTTTGACGTACTCGCGAGGAACGTGGATCTCTGCAATTGTATTCGGTGCGATTTTTATCGTGCTTACAAAAAATTGGAAAATGTTGAAGAGGTTAGTGATAGCTGGAATTGCGGCTATATTGCTCATTTACTATCCGGTGAATCTCAGCGTTAAGTTTTTAGCGTCACTTGGATTCCAAACTCCGACTGAAGAACCAGGCAGTATCGGTGGTCGGTTTGGTGAAACGTTTGATGAGAAGAATTTAGCACTTATGTCTGAGAGCGGACGCTTTTTCTATATTAAAAAAGGGTTTGAAATCTTTAAAGTATATCCGGTTGCTGGATCAGGATTTGGTTCATTCGGGGGCTCGGCAACGTTGTCGTATGGTTCGCCGATTTATGACCATTACGGCATTCGATCCGATATTTACGGCGGAAAATACTTCTACTCGGACAACCAATATATTCAAATCATTACCGAGACCGGCGTTATCGGCGTCATCTTATTTGCCGCTTTCCTACTATGCATGTTGGCGATTTTCTGGAAAGAACGGAAAACAACGTTCGGTAAATTTATGATTGCGCTCTGGTTCGCAACCGGATTCTCAGGATTTTATTACAATATTTGGGAACTGAAGTTTTATACGATGTTCTATTTCATCCTGTTCGGCACATTCGCCTCTATGACAGGGCAATATACAAAGTTCAAAATGAAAAATTTGTAAAGAAGTGTAAAAAGCGAAGGAAGCTTCATTTCCTTCGCTTTTTCTATTGCTCAATTTATATAAATATATTATTTCCTTCTTATGTATGATGGTAATTTTTCGACACCTCTGTTAAGCTAAACATTGATTCATAGAAAGGAAGGTGTCGACTTATCAATAAGCAAGTAGAATCAGTGAGAAAAATCGGTAAAAAAGTTGCTATGACTGCTGTCGCTTTCTCACTGCTGTTAACTGTCCCAACAGGTGTTTCGGCAAAAACAAATACGGTTGAAAGTTACCCGGTATCTTCAGGTGTAACGTATTCTCATTATACGCATTCAGGAACAAATCATATTAATCATCTGAGTGTCAATTTGAATGATCCTCATACGCAGCTATCAGTAGGATTGCCTTCTCCACTCGCAAAGAGGGAAGCAACGACAACGTTAGCAAATCGGGATTCCAAAGATGGCCATCGGGTGGTCGGCGCTGTGAATGCATCTTTCTTTGACATGAAATCAGGCTTGCCGATGTATTTAATTTCCCAAGGAAACGAAATCATCAATGGCGGTGTTATTTCAAGTTCACCAGATTACTATGTTAGCAAACCAATTGCTTTTGGTGTAATGAAAGACGGGCGAGCTGAAATCGATGAGTTTAATTTTGATGTACGCATTAATGCCAATGGCAATGATTATAAAATGACAGGACTTAACCGTGAACGTCAAGCAGGGGAAACAATCGTCTTCACACCACAACATATATCGAAAACGACAGGGTCGAACGAATTCGGCATTGAAATTGTCGTCGATACAAAATCTCCAATTACGTCTACATATTACGGACAACAGCTTAAAGGCAACGTTGTAAAAGTACGTGGTTACGGTTCAAAGGAGAAAGTGGAGATTCCTTCAACGGGGTTCGTCATTTCTGCACACGGTGAAAAAGCATTGGAACGTTTGAAAGGGATCAATGTTGGCGATGCCGTGTCACTCTCAATTACGATCGATGATAAGTGGAAAGATTCTTCTTTCATGTTAGCGAGTGGACCAATGCTTTTGAAAGATGGTAAACCGCATATAACAATGAACACAAACAATTGGCGCGCAAAAGCGATGACAGCTCGTACAGCTGTAGCAATCAGCAAAGATAAGAAAAAAGTAGATTTGGTGACAGTAGATAGCAAAAAAGGATACAGCAACGGCATGACGCTAACCCAATTCGCTAACTATTTGGCTTCCCAAGGATATGATCGTGCCATCAACTTCGACGGTGGCGGTTCTACGACTATGGGATTAAGAAAGTATGGTAGCAATACGGTTGTTCTTGGAAATCGTACAACTGATTCAAGCCAGCGTAAAGTATCCGCAATTATTGAAGCGATTAGTACTGCTCCGTTAGGCGATCCAGCTCACATAAGTGTCTCACGTGGACAAGTTGGTGATATGTTGGTAGGTGCAAGTGTTCCATTGACAGTGAACTATGTTTTGGATTCATCTTACAACCCATTGAAAGTGGATACATCACTCATCTCTGTCACTTCTGAAAACGGCAAAGTGACCGGCTCAGGAGCGTCATTCAAGGCAGTGGCGGCAGGTACGGACCGCGTTACGATTCATTATGGAGGAGCGAAACAATCGTTCCCGATCACAGTTGTAGAGGCTCCTGCGAAGTTAACGATCCAACCTCCAACGACATCGATTAAACCGAACGCATCCGTGACATTTAAAGCGAATGCAACAGATGCACAAGGAAAACCGATCATTTATTCTCCAGAACAATTGAAGTGGAGTGTTACAGGAAATATTGGAACGATTACACAATCGGGTACTTTCAAAGCTTCATCTGTTTTAGGTAAAGGTTCGATCAATGTGACGTTAGGCAATAAAACTACTTCATTGCCGATAGAATTGTCTGATGGAACTCCGGCATTCACGGACATTCCGGCGGATCATGCTTATTATAATGAAATCCGCTTCTTGAAAGATTTAGGCTATATTAAAGGTGATATTGACGGTAAATTCAATCCTGGCCAAACATTGTCAAGAGAACATGCTGCTGTGATTTTAAGCCGTGTATTCAATTTGGACACTTCCGTTAACAGCGGTCAGAAATTCAGTGATGTACCGAAATCCCATCGCTATTACAATGAAATCAATGCAATCGCCAGTGCAAACTTAGTAGGCGGCAAAGGGGACGGCACATTCGATCCTACCGGCCAATTAACACGTGCTCAAATGGCGGCAATTCTTGTAAAAGCTTATGATCTAAAAGGAGAATCTGCAAAAAAATTCAAAGACGTTCCTTCAGATCATTGGGCATACAAGCAAGTGCATATTTTAGCAAATCATGGCATTACAACAGGAAATGAAAAAGGCAATTTTGAACCGAACAAACCGGTAAATCGTGCCCAATTCAGTGCTTTCCTATATAGAAGCATTAACAATAAGTAATAGAAGAAAAGATGGAGAGACAGCAGTTGTTTCTTCATCTTTTTTATTTAATGAACTCTCAAATGATCCGCTTAAGTATGCGTACAACTGCTCAATATAGCTTTAAACTACCTGAACCAGCCGGACAACTGCTTGTGAAAAAGGGATTTCTCTACTAGCAATCGCCTTATTCCAACCTGTGATCATTCGGAGCAGTGTATGGATGGTTGTCGCATATTGTAACATGTTATACTATAAGTATTATTTTGGAGAAGGAAGTTGGGAAATGAAAATAGGAATTGTCGGTAACTATGGAAATAATAATAATGGGGATGAAGCAATTCTCTTAGGTTTAATTAAGCAAGTTACCTCTACTTTGCATATTGATACGAACCAAATTACCGTTTTCAGCAATAACCCGGAACAGACATCAAAACGATATGGTGTTGAAAGTTATCCGCTATACTACAGAACAGGAAATCCAGCAACGACATTTTTAAAGACGTATAAAATGAATAAGAAAATTGTACAAACATTTGATATGCTCATCATCGGTGGCGGTGGTATCTTAATGGATCTCTATAAAAGAGAGGCGCCTTTGTATGGATCGTATGCGATGATGGCGCAACGTTCCAATGTACCTTATGCGATTTATGCATGTGGAGCTGGTCCGTTACATACTAAATTAGGTAAATGGTTCATTCGCCAAATGAGTATGAAAGCAAATTATGTTTCCGTTCGTGATCCTGAATCTGCTGCATTGCTCTACAGTCTTGGCATAGAAAAAAATATTCGTGTTTTCGGAGATCCCGCTTTTTATTTAAGAAGGGAGAACACGCCACAGAAGTCAGACAAGCCAAAGAAAATTGGTGTTACAGCTGTTCCTTATTACAATAAAGATTACTGGCCGGAAGGGAACGAGGAACTGTACCAAAATTATATTGAAGGAATGGCACGAAACTTAGATGCACTTGCTGAAGAAAACGAAGATGTGGAGATTACATTTTTTGCGACGAAGTTTCCGCAAGATGCCAATGTAACGAAGGACATTCAGCGGTTGATGCAGCATCGTGATAAGACGATGATCATCGATGAAAATCTTTTGCCGGAAGATATTTTGGATGTCGTAGAGAAGCAAGATGTTGTAATTGGAACGAGATTGCATTCATTGATTTTATCTTTATGCACTTCAACGCCAATTATCGCAATCTCTTATCACCACAAAGTGAAGGACTTCATGGATCATGTTGGATTGTCGGCATTCAATGTACCGATGGAACAGCTGCATGAGAACAACGAATTTTTTGCAGAAGCGTTTGGTGAAATGAAGTTAAATTGGCAATCGACAGTGTTAGAGACAGAAGAGCTGTCCAAGAAACTATATAGTGAATCTGAAAAGGCGACTTTGCAATTAACAGGCGAAATCGCTGAATCTTAATTGACACATGCCGTAGAAAGGGTGAAAATCATCCGATCTACGGCCTTTTTCATTAAAAACATAGAGTGCTTTTCACATCGTTCAAGTACGTTTGGCTAATCGGCAGCTCTGCTCCATCCTTCATTTTCATAAGCAGGTTGGAGGAGAAGTCACGTGAAATTTTATCGATGCAAGAAAGATTAATAATATAAGAACGGTGAATTCGCAAGAAAGAGCTTGGCAATTTCAGATGAAGTTCTTTGAGGGTGCAGTTCGTGGTGTATTGTTCTCCTTCCGTATAAAAGAACGTCTTTTTTTGATAGCTTTCGATATGAGTAATTTGCTCAAGTGGTACAGGATACCATTCATCATGTAGCTTGCCTGTAAGCATACGGATTGGTTCATTTTTCAAGACATGATAATTAGGCGGCAAAATAATGATAAGTGCGCCTGCTTTCCCACGTATTTCGATTGGATAGCCAATGCCATAATACGGTTTTCCAAACAACGTACGATCTACAATTAAATCGACTTTTTTTCTTGTTTGCAGCACTGTATCGGCGATGCTGCCTTTTTTTATTGGCTGGCCTTCCTTCAATTGAATATCATGCAAACCTGACATGTAGTACACGTAATGATTGTCGAGTGCGATGGCCATTGAAGCATCCTTTGGTATCCAATCTTCCAACAGACAAGTGTACTGCTGTAAAAACCCTCTTTCGACTTCCACATTTTCGATCGACATTCATATGCCTCCTTCAGTTTGCTTCCCTATTAAAAAACCATTTCGTCTTGCTATTTTGCTATTCATCCGATAAAAACTGCTTTTTATCGGAATGCACAGACAATTAAAATATTCTGTTATATAGTAATGTATAACAAGTTCGACTGTTATGGAACAGTAATAAAGTATCATTTACACAATCAGTTGAACAAAACAATAGAAAGGTGTGGACGAAATGACAACGCGTACAGAGCAGGCGGCATTATTAGAAAAGAAGTGGCAGGAGGATGAAAGATGGAAAGGGATTGAACGTGGGTATTCCGCAGAAGAAGTTATTAAATTGCAAGGCTCTGTTGTGATCGAGCAAACATTAGCAAAACGCGGGGCAAATCGGTTATGGAAATCACTACATGAAGAAGACTTTGTCAATGCGTTAGGGGCTTTGACAGGGAATCAGGCGGTGCAGCAAGTAAAAGCGGGATTGAAAGCCATTTATTTAAGCGGTTGGCAAGTTGCAGCAGATGCGAACTTAGCGGGACAAATGTATCCGGATCAAAGCTTGTATCCAGTGAATAGCGTGCCTTCTGTTGTAAAGCGCATTAATCAAGCATTGCAACGGGCAGACCAAATTGATCATGCAGAAGGAAGAAATGATGGGTTTGATTGGTTCGCTCCAATCGTTGCAGATGCCGAAGCAGGTTTTGGAGGTCCATTAAACGTTTTTGAATTAATGAAAGCGATGATTGAAGCAGGTGCTGCAGCCGTTCATTTTGAAGATCAATTGGCGTCTGAGAAAAAATGTGGCCATCTTGGCGGTAAAGTGTTGCTCCCTACACAAAATGCAGTGCGCAACTTGATTTCAGCTCGTTTGGCAGCGGATGTATTGGATGTGCCAACAATCATCATTGCACGGACAGACGCAGACGCAGCAGATTTGATCACAAGTGATATTGATCCAAGAGATCAAGAATTCATTACGGGAGAGCGAACTCCAGAAGGATTTTTCCGTACGAGAGCAGGAATTGACCAGGCAATTGCTCGCGGTCTTGCTTACGCACCATATGCCGATTTGATTTGGTGTGAAACATCAACGCCTGATTTAGAGGAAGCGAAGCGTTTTGCTGAGGCGATTCACGAAAAGTATCCAGGGAAAATGTTGGCTTACAATTGTTCACCTTCCTTCAACTGGAAAGCAAACTTGGATGATGAAACGATCGCTGAATTTCAGCGTGAGTTAGGAAAGATGGGCTATAAATTCCAATTTGTTACGCTTGCGGGCTTCCACTCATTGAATCATAGCATGTTCGAGCTTGCATATGGCTATAAAGATCATGGCATGGCTGCTTATTCAAAACTACAAGAAGCGGAATTTGCAAATGAATCGAAAGGCTATACGGCAACGCGCCATCAGCGTGAAGTCGGCACAGGCTATTTTGATGAAGTTGCACAAGTGATTTCTGGCGGCACTTCATCTACAACAGCTATGAAAGGTTCGACGGAAGTCGCACAATTCGTTTGATTGGCGGTAATCGGAAATGCTCCCCGTTTAGTAATGGGGAGGTTTCCCGCCATGAACCGGTCCGCGCGGGGCAGGCCGGTTAGTGGCGGGAAGCCTCTCTATAAGGGGAGCAAGTGTTGCAACGAGGAAGAATGTGTGAACCTAAAGCAGGTTATGCGCATCTTAGGAGGGAATGCATGTGGGGCGGCTTTATAAGCGCTTTAGCAAGCATCTATGAGTTGCTGTAAACAGTTATGTGTGTTGTGAGGGATTTATGCGTAGAAGTAGCAGCTTCTGCGTCTATTGGGAGCTTTATCCTTGGAATGAGGCAGTTAAGCTCACGCAAAAAAAAGGTTATGCTTGAAATTAGATTTTGTAAGCTATTATGTGTTATTCACAGCTTTATGCTAAGAAGGCATCCTGCAAGCTGCGATGTCATAAAGGAAAGTTAAAAAAAGAAAGGATGATTCAACTGACTACTCAACAAATGCGATTCAATTTAGAGATTGTTGGTGAGCTGACGGCTGGGACAGAGGAGATATTAACGCCGGAAGCATTGGAGTTTCTATATAGTTTGCATGAACAATTTAATGGCAGAAGATTGCAATTGATGGAAGAGCGGATACAGCGGCAAGAGCGTCTTGATCGAGGAGAGAAACTATGTTTTTTGGAAGAGACAAAACCTATTCGCGAAAGTGATTGGACAGTTGCCCCGGCTCCGGCAGATTTACAAGATCGGCGCGTAGAAATTACCGGGCCAGTAGATCGGAAAATGATCATTAACGCGTTAAATTCTGGAGCAAAAGCGTTCATGGCGGATTTTGAAGACGCGACTTCACCGACATGGTCCAATATGATTGATGGCCAGGTGAATTTAAAAGATGCAGTACGCCGGACGATTGAGTTTGAACAGGCTTCAAATGGCAAGACGTACAAGTTGAATGATAGGACAGCGGTATTAATCGTCAGGACACGCGGGCTGCATTTAGATGAAAAGCATATTCAAATAGACGGAGAGCCAATGGCGGGTGGGCTGTTCGATTTCGGGCTTTACTTTTTCCATAATGCACAGGAATTGATCGACCGAGGAACTGGTCCATATTTCTACTTGCCAAAGCTTGAAAGTCATTTGGAAGCGCGCTTTTGGAATGATGTATTTCTTTTTGCGCAGGAAAGGTTAGGCATTCCAAGAGGGACGATTCGAGCGACGATTTTAATTGAAACGATTACGGCTGCTTTTGAAATGGATGAGATTTTATATGAATTACGTGAGCATGCGGCAGGGTTGAATTGCGGCAGATGGGATTATATTTTCAGTTTCTTGAAAAGGCTGCGAAATGACCCAAATGTTATTTTGCCAGATCGAGAACAGGTGACAATGACTTCGCCGTTCATGCGTGCTTATACCCAACTATGCGTTCAAACATGCCATAAGCGAAATGCTTTTGCGATGGGAGGGATGGCAGCACAAATTCCGATCCGTAACAATCCTGAGGCAAATGATGAAGCTTTCAGGAAAGTAGCGGATGATAAGCGGAGAGAGGTAATGGATGGCCATGATGGCACGTGGGTTGCGCATCCAGGGCTAGTATCAGTAGCGCTTGCAGAGTTCGATGAGCATATGCAGACGCCAAATCAAGTTCACCGTAAGCGGGAAGATGTCCGCGTGACTGAAGAAGACTTACTTCAAGTGCCGACTGGTACGATTACAGAAAAGGGCTTGAGGATGAACTGTAGTGTTGGAGTGCAATATATTGCTTCTTGGCTCAGTGGCAACGGGGCTGCGCCAATCAATAATTTAATGGAAGATGCGGCTACAGCAGAAATTTCACGTTCGCAAGTATGGCAATGGATCCGACATCCGGAAGGTAAATTTGAAGATGGAAGAAAGATTACAGTTGATCTTTTCAAACAAATCTTTGACGACGAGATGGAAAAGCTGAAGCAGTCTATTGGAGAGAGGAATTTTCAAAGAGGGAAGTTTAATGAAGCTGCACAGCTTTTTGCAGATCTGACACTGTCTGATGAGTTTGAGGAGTTTCTAACATTGCCTGCATATGAACAATTACAATGAACTGGAGGAGATTCAAATGGAAATGATGAATAACCAACAAAGTGAATCGAAAAAGTATTGCCAAGAGTGTGGTTGCGAAATCATAGAGAAAGTCGAATCTCTTCTTTATGAATGCGAGCGCTGTATTGGAAAATATAAAGAATGAAAACATGCGGCCTATTCCTTATTGGGGAATACGCCGCATGTTTTGTTTCGAGAATAGGGTCTTTCGCATACATATAAGGAAAGAGGGTGAATGGTTGGTAAAAAAAGACGGCGAGAGGAAGGGATGGAACTCTCTCACCGACAAAGGAATATATTTTATTTATTGAAATGGGAGGTGTTCGAATTATTCGATTGTAATACCAGCGCTTGCAGCACCAGTGACAGTTGCAGCCAAATCGCCAAGACCTGTTGCTGTAATTGAGTAAACCATCAATAGACGGTCTCCAGCAGCAACTGGAACTGGTGGAACTGTTGTTGTACCGCTCACTAAGTCTCCAATCGCAATTAGGCCCGTCAATGTAGGTGTTAAATCGACAGTTGCGGCTGTTGCTGTAAATGTATTGCTTCCAGCAGGTGCTCTGAAAACAGTTGCATGGACAGTGACTGTACCTAATAAAGTAACAGCAGCCAAAATTCTTAATGATGCAGAGATAGAAGTAATATTTCCTGCCCGAGGAACAGAGAATGCCTCAGTAGTGAGAAGTGCAGTCGTGTCAATTGTATTCCCTAATAGCGTTACGCCGGGAACAGCTGTACCGAATCCAACGAGGGAAGTCGTTCCTACTAAACCTCCAGCAAGCGAAGTCAAAACAACATCTGTTATACCAGAGGAGAATGGAATAATGGAACCAGTAGCAGCTGCAGGAGGTACAATTGGTAGGCACGCTGCATCAACTGCACGGAATGGACCTAAAATACCGCAAGGATTTGGTTCACCCATAACTGGTGCACATCCTTCTCCAACTTGTGCGATTCTGTTCCCACCTTTTCTTCCGCTGCATCCGGCACATCCCCGATCTCGATAATTACTTAACAGCATATTTACACCTCCTTTCTCCAATAGCTTATTCAAATGTTTACTGTTCTGACGGGCTAGCAACTATTGCTTTTATTGGTTTTTCATCATGATTTATAGTGAGGATAGGTGATTGTCCCAAACCTTTCTTCAAAATTAGAACTACTCTCAATTTAAGTGTAGCGACCAATTCGCTAACAATAGCTCGCATTTTTTAAAATGAACAGCGAATCGAACAACAAAGAGTTCGATTCTCCGTATTTCTGCGTCTTCTGCAGTCAAGTCCTTAATCTTCTGTAATTTCCTTTTGCCTGTTTTTAATAGAAACTATTCATAAAATTGAAATCGCAATACCGCTAAGTTGATTTCCGTTTCAGTCGGAAGCTTCCGCGGCATGGCTTGAGACTCCTCGTCCGCCGCGCTCTCTGTAGTGTCTCAAGGCTCATCCTCCTAACGCTTCGCTTTTACTCGCAGAAAAACATTTGCTTTTCCCGCAGGAGTCGGCGCCTGCACTCCAATCAACGCTGATCCTTTTAAAGAAACTTGATCAAACGAAGACAAAATTGGGTATAGATTCGCATGAAACACACTAAGCACAACTTTACTTGGAGTAGCGGGCATGATAGCCTTGTCGGAACAAGCCAGTCCAATTGGCTGGGTTTCCTGGCATGGGACTCATCCCCGCGAAGGCCCCATGCCAAGTTGTTAACTTCATTATAAGGAAGCATCCACTACTTTCATTCGTTTTTTCTTTTGAACCAATTTCGGATAGAGAATCCCCCTTTTTTCTCCTTATCGTCAGGATTATCTTCTTGCGCTTGACTTTCAAATGTTGGCATTGGCGCCGGAACTGGGACTGGAACAGTCATTTCTTTATTTTCACTTTGTTGAATAGGCGGCTCGAGTTGTTCTATGCTTGGTGACGGTTCTTTTTCCACTTTTGCCTCCGTCTCTACTTTGATTTCCAAATGATCTTGGTCTAGTGAAGAACGGGGGATGATGCCATCTATGTTTTCATTAAACGGAATTGGAACGGATGAATTTGAGTTTTTATAATGAAATGTTGATCTTTTATTCATATTTCGGTGAAAATGTTCAGGCAATTTGCTTGTAGATGGGAAGTTCTGTTTTGTTGGAAATTCATTAATTTGAGGCTGATGGCGTGAAAGACTGTTGTGCTGACCAGATGTTGCTTCTTGTGGATCATTTGCTTGATTGATAAGATTTCGAAGGACGTGATAGGAAGGGGGAGCAGAAACGGAAAAATTGATCGGTAAAGGTGAAGCTATGCTTTTGCGTTTATTCGCTTTTTCAATTATGAGCTTCTCCTTTACAGAAGCAATCTCTTGATCCATTTCTTCTATCGTTCTATTTAAAAAGCGAAATTGCATTGCAACATGCTTCATGAGCTTATCGTATTCCTCTGAGATGGTATGTTGCTTGTCAGTCGTTTGCTTTATGACCTCCTCCAAGTTAGCGATTTGTTCTTGAAGCGCTGTGAGATCGTGAAATCCGATTGGAGGTTCGATTGTTGTTTTATCCGATTTTAAGGCTATTAGCAAGTTTTTATAGCCTTCGATCTTCTCTTTGAGAGATTCGATATCATCGGTTTGCAGTTGATTCGTTTCATGGTTGTTCTTCATTGCGATTCACTCCTTTGTATACACTACTATTCTATTAAAAAAAATTTCATTACGTGACATCAGTTTATAGACCATTTGGCAAATAACAGTATAAAAAAATGGACGAAAGAACAGTTCTGTCAAGCGATTCTTGCCTATGCAATGCGTGTATTGTTACATATGATACGGTTGACAGAAAAAATTGGAGGTGTCTACAAACATGAAAGAAAATAAGCTAGTGCAGCAAGAAGAAGTAATCTGTATTAACGTAGATAAGGTGTATGACTGGATTGTTAAAGAAAACAATTTTGATATTTCACCGACTGGGGCAATCCCTTTCACAGGCGTAACAGCTACAACTGATTTTACTGGCGCTGTTGTCACTTGCGAAGTAACTCCTGCAGCGGATAATCCAGTTGTCATTTTATCACGTGAAAATCGTCCATTTTGCTTCGATGGCACAAATGTCATGCTTCAACAGCTTACAATCCAAAAGAACTTTGATGTCACGCTCATTGTCACATTACCGGGTGGAGTCGTCTTTACAAGTGCAGTAATTCCGGTTACACGTTGCGAACAAGTTACACTATGTGCTCCAGATAATACGAGCGTAGATGTTACGTATACAGATTTGGATTGCTTCGTTTGCACAACTGGTATTCTTACACCGGGTGCTGGAACGATTACTTTTTCAGCTTTAACAATTTCTGTAGCAACTTGCCAAAGCATCCAATCAACGTTCCCGGTCACAGTCGAGTTCGTTGCAAACTTCTGCGAACCGAGACCAGAATTGCCGACATCATGCCCTGCACCGATCCGTCCGCTGCAATGTCCGGCAGTTTTTCCGGATTTTACTGGCGGCTGCCAATAATTCATTAATAGTAGGGCATGCGCAAACATATGGTTAAAGAGAGGGATAAGGCTCCTCTCTTTATTTTTTTGGAAAAGAGGGATGATTTGGGCAAGGAAGCAGTAGAGCGTAAGTTGAAAGAGCTTCGGGTGCAAACAAAAGCGTATATAAGTGAAATAGAAACGTTGATTGCTGGAATAGCAAAGGGCAATGCATATAATATGGTCTGCTATTTCACACATGCTTTCAGAATTGATCATGCGGAAGGTGGAGAATGCCTTTGCTTAGCATCTTTTCATTTATTGAACTTAGGAAGCGAGCAAATCACGAATCCATCGATTTGTATCCAAATGCCGCCAGATTCACTTTTTGAATTCTCTGGGAGATACGTTGTAGAAGGTAATAATAGCACTTTAAAAATTCCTAACAGCTGGGAACGGTTCAACAACGATAGAAGCCCAAATGAGATATGGCTGAGACCGATTGAACAGAATAGCATCCAGCCAAATGAATCCATTGCATTTACCAATTTTCAAGTGAAATGGTCTCCTGCTTCAGACTATGCTGGAAGCATTATTGGAGTTGTGTATTGCGATCAAAATGAAAAAGGAAGCAGAGTGTTAAACCCGATTAATTTGAACGGCAGTATTCCAAAACAGGAGGATAAAATTGACAAATAGCAATGAAAATGGCTCGGACATTTCTGTGAAAAAGATATTGCAGGATTTTATGGCCAAGCAATTAAACGAGGTGAAAGAAGAAAACAATAGCTATCTATTTTTGGAAAAAGGTTCGCTAAATATGTTGTTAAGCTATTTCATGCTGAATGAGAAAAAAACGACCGCCATAGAACCGATAGAATACTATCAATCATTATGCAATGAATTAGATGAAATGGCGGAAGAGAATAAACAAAACTTTGAGCATCTGATAGCACAATTGAAAGCAAAATAGTAATTGTGTGAAAGAGGTGTCATGATGAATGATGAACCAATGAAAAATAACGATCCGATCCAATTGCAGCAAATTATCCTTTCATTGAGATCGGAAATAGCAAAATATAAAAGAGAATTGTATGAAAAAGAAATAGAATACGATTATATCATGCGCTTGGAGCTTGAAAGGGAAAATGGAAAGCTTAAAATGGAACGAAAAGAATTGAAGTGGCAGCTGTATCGGCTGAAAAAGGAAACTAAAGAGTTGAAGAGCGTTAATCGACTCATCTACATAACAAACGAACGAGATAAAGAAAAGAAAATCGCTTCAATTAAAAAACTATTGAATAATAATAATTCCTTAAAACTCATGAACGGAGCATTACAAAAACAGATCGAACAGATGTCTATCCGCGATGAAAGTTTGCTGCAGGAATTAAAAAATAAAAATGAGGAACATCTGAAAATGAGAAAGGCACTTGTAGAACTTCAAAAACAAAATGCCGAATGGGAGTTAGAAAATAGTCGCATGAGAAACATGGTGGAAGACTTGGAACATCAACTAATGGAGTGCGAAAAAAAAGCTTTCACTTCAGAAATAAAGAGGACGATGCATAAATTAGACGTCCAATTGCAACAAATCGTTGATCAAGCAATTGCGTATGAGCAAATGATTGAGGGGAAAGTGAAAGTGTTGGAAGCTTTAGAAATGCATCTGGACACATTGACGGATCAAGTTGGACAGCTAACAACAGAGAAGCCGGATAGACAGAATGAAGATATAGAGTAACATAGGTCTTAGATAAATAAAGGAAATGTAAGGTCACAGTATTGAATACGACTCAAAAATTTATAGAACAGACGAAGATGAGATCACATCTTCGTCAATTTTATTTTATCAGAAAAATAAGAGGACTTCTGGGAAGCTTTCTCGAAAGATAGTATAACAAAGAAAAAAGGGGTTGCTGCAATATGAAAAATGAAGAATTGTTATTAATTCCTGGACCGACTCCTGTCGTCGATTCGATTTATGATGCGATGGCAAGTGAAACGAGAGGACATACCGATCAAAGATTTGTAGAAATTTACAAGAATTCAATCAAGCAGACGCGTGAATTGCTGAAGACGGATGGTGAAGTGTTTGTCATTGCGGGCTCTGGCACGATTGGAATGGAAATGGCTATCGTGAACACAGTTGGTGCAGGTGAGCGGCTATTGGTTATTAGCCATGGCTATTTCGGTGATCGCTTCATTACATTATGTGAAGCTTTTGGAATTGAAGTTGATGTGCTGCAGGCAGAATGGGGCCAGCAAGTACGTGCTGAAGACGTAGAAAAGAAACTGAAGGAGCATACATATAAGGCGGTGACGATCACTCATGCAGATACGTCAACTGGAGTAGCGGCGGATTTAGACGTTCTTGTGCCGATTGTGAAAAAACATGGTGCGCTCGCCATTTTAGATGGTGTATGTGCGACTGCAGCGATGGAAGAAGATATGAGCAAAGGTTACGGTGCGCAAAATGCTCGGATCGACGTCGTTTTAACAGGATCGCAAAAGGCGATTGGAGTGCCTCCAGGGTTAGCAATTGTTGCTTTCAATAAAACAGCACTGAATGCACGGGAACAATTAGGTAAAATTCCTGCTTATTATTGTGATATTTACAACTGGATGCCGATTATGCAAAATCCAGCCAACTATTTCGCAACACCGCCCGTCAATTTGATCTATGCCTATGAAGAGGGCATGAAACTTGTTTTATCTGAAGGGCTTGAGGAAAGATATGCCCGCCACACCGCATACGGAAGGGCGGTACGCGGCGCACTTAGAGAATATGGCATGACGCCGCTCGCAAATGAAGATGTCGCTGCATCGACTTTGAGTTGCATTCTGTATCCGGAAGGCGTTGATGATCGTCAATTCCGAGCTTCATTATCTAAAAAAGGGATCATTGTTGCCGGCGCTTTGTCACATCTATCGGGAAAAGCATTCCGAATCGGCCATATGGGCAATACGACGGAAGGAATGTTGCAAATGGCAATTGAAGAAATCGGCAATACATTGAATGAAATCGGATATACTGCTAATATTAAACAAGCATTGGAACGGTTCCATTTAGAAATGGCGGCTGTTACAGCATAATAGATAAGCCCAATTATCGGACTGAGATAATTGGGCTCATTTTATTTTTTCAAGAATATGGCGGGGTCGTCTGTAAAAATGCCATTAACGCCAAGCTCTATCAGTCGCTGGGCTTCTTCGGCGTCATTCACCGTGAACGGGTGTACATGAAGGCCCGCATCATGCAAGGAACGGACGAACTCCTCCGTGACAAAGTCTGCGGGTACTCCAACACCTGATGCGTATTTGCTCAATGCTCTTATTTCTTTTTTCGGAATGCTTCCTTTTTCGTAGGAATACAGTTGTATAAGTGGGATGGATTCATCCAGCTGATGAATTTTCAGCAATGACTCTTTGTCAAAGGATTGGATGATCACATTTGCCTCACTATCTTTATTTGGCAATAAACCGCTTTCCGTCAATTGGTGAACGACCTCTTCTTCCATTCCTTTGTAGGATGAAGGCGTCTTTAATTCAATATAATATTTCGCATCCTCGCCGAAATGGAGCAACACCTCTTTTAGACTGACAATGCGCAATAAATCCTCTTCTTTTGGCAATGAAACCGGGTGCTTTTCCATAAACTCCTTTTCATATAGATCTATCTGCTGTACTTCATTGAAAGAGAGCTTACCTACTGCCTGTTCACCCGAATCTGTGGGCAAATATCCATCATGAATTACGACAAGCTCCTCATCTTTTGTCATATGCAAATCAAGTTCAATATAATCTGCATTCATTTGCAACGCCAATTCATATGCATATAAGGAGTGCTCTGGAGCATAGGCAGATGCACCGCGGTGTGCAATGACTAAAAAATCATCAGGCAATGGAGCACGGTCGGTTTGTGCTGAACAACCAGCCATAAAAAGAAAGATTGCAATGGCCCATTTTTTCATTTGTTTCACTCCATTTTTACTCGTTTTACCAGAAATCTTTATTTTTAGATGAATGCTTCATTGTATAAATGAAAGGCGGAATGGGTTCTTGCGTGACTGAGACCCTATTCGAAAGTAACTTGATTAAGAGAATGTAAAGATTTCACGAAAAGGAAGGAATTAAGCTACCTTTTATCGAAGTCTGTTTACGAACCCTATTTAGAAAATTTCAAGAATTAAAAAGGGTGGTGATTTGACTCTATAGAGATTAATAGAAAATAGCAAGGAAAACAAAGTTTTCACATCGCAATTTTACATAGCATTCGCATGTAGTATGAAAATAAGGTTCTAAAGCTGGATGAATTGTTCTTTATTTTCAAGCAGACAATGTGAAATGGAAAGGAATTTGATGCATGAAAAAAGTGGAACTGATCAATGTATCTAAATCATACGATAAACAAGTAAATGTTATTTCTTCTATTAATGTAACGATTGAGCCAGGAGAATTTTTCGTACTCGTTGGTCCTTCGGGCTGTGGGAAAAGTACGATGCTTCGAATGATTGCTGGTCTTGAAGAAATTACAGAAGGTACGCTGAAAATTGGTGATCGTGTTGCCAATGATTTGCCGGCGAGCCGAAGAGATTTATCGATGGTCTTTCAAAACTATGCACTTTATCCTCATTTGACAGTACAGCAAAATATTACGTTTGGGTTAGACGTTAAGCGCATGAAAAAAGAGGAGCAACGTGCAAAAGCGAAAGAAGTTGCTGAAATGTTAGGTCTTACTGAATACTTGGGACGCAAGCCGAGGGAACTTTCCGGAGGGCAGCGACAACGGGTAGCCTTGGCGCGTGCTATCGTGAGTGAAACGCCTATTTGCCTTATGGACGAACCGTTATCTAATTTGGATGCGAAATTGCGAGCCCATATGCGTTCCGAAATAAGGAGACTGCAGCGAAAATTGGGCATTACGATGATTTATGTAACCCATGATCAAGTAGAAGCAATGACAATGGGAGATAGGATCATGATTCTCCATGAAGGAAAAATTCAACAGGTAGGCAAGCCAATCGACATTTACAATTACCCTGCCAATCCGTTCGTGGCAACGTTCATCGGTTCACCGCCTATGAATCTAGCACCTGCTACCTTTGATAAGAAGACAAATGAATTGAACGTTGCAAATCAAATAAAAGTGAGTGTACAAACAGACGATTTGGAGTTAGGAGAAGGGCAAAACATTACGGTCGGTGTGAGACCTGAGCACTTGCAACCAGTTACGAGCAACGATGATATAAAAGAACAATTTGAAGTTGAAGTAACGAATGTTGAAATATTAGGAAATGAAACCGTGTTCTCTTTCCAAATGGGAGAGTCCGAATGGATGGCGAAATGGAGCGGGCAATGGCATATCGAAATTGGCGATCAATTGCCGGTGAGGATAAGCTATGATTCGTTTTCAATTTTCGATAGGGAAAGCGGGCAACTTATGAAAAAAGCGGTTGACCATAGCCATTACGTATCACAAAGCGGGGTGTCGCCATGACTTTTTGGAAGTGCTTTTGGAGAAGGTCAATCGATGGTAGAACCGCTATCCTCTATCTCTTGCCGTCTGTCATCCTCTTTTCAGTTTTTGTGTTTTACCCGATGTTCCGGACAATCTATTTAAGCTTTTTCTTGACAGATCAAGCAGGAAATGCGGCGATTAACGTCGGATTTGAGAACTATGAATATTTAATGGGGTCTTCGGAATTTCGGAACAGTATGAAGGCGACTGTTTTATTCGTTTTGTATACCGTTCCGATCGGCATCATCCTAGCGCTCTTTTTTGCCCTATTGGCGAATGAGAAGCTGAAAGGGATTGGGTTTTTTCGGACAATGTATTCATCGACGATGGGTATTTCCGTCGCCGCTTCATCGGTTATTTGGCTTTTCATGTTCAATCCAAGCATTGGGATGTTCAATCGGCTGTTGGGCGTTTTCAATTTGCCTCAAATTCAATGGTTGTTGGATCCAGAATGGGCATTGTTATCCGTTTCGATCTCAACGATCTGGATGAACATCGGTTTTTCGTTTCTTATATTGCTTGGCGGCTTGCAAAACATCGACGAACACCTTTATGAAAGTGCCAAAATAGATGGGGCGGGCTATTTCTATCGGCTAAGGCGAATCACTTTGCCGATGCTGTCACCAACTCTGTTTTTCATCATTACGATTTCATTGATCAATGCTTTTCAGACTTTCGGACAAAT
The DNA here is from genome assembly GCF_037144575.1 of Sporosarcina sp. USHLN248. Lineage (NCBI taxonomy): Bacteria > Bacillati > Bacillota > Bacilli > Caryophanales > Caryophanaceae > Sporosarcina > Sporosarcina sp. USHLN248. The sequence continues at coordinate 37,669 of NZ_JBBCZC010000003.1, read as the reverse complement.
CGATATTTTAACGCAAGGCGGACCTTCCCAATCGACGAATTTGATCGTTTATTCCATTTATCGGGAGGCATTCATCAACTATCAATTTGGAACAGCAAGTGCACAGGCAGTCATTTTATTCATTATTATCCTCATCGTCACCATTTTGCAATTTAAGTTAGGTGAGAGGAAGGTGCATTACCAATGAGAACAAGCCTTCCACAAAAAATATGGCTTTATTTTTTGCTCATTGTGACATCTGCATTCGTTTTTTTTCCAGTCGCTTATGCGTTTATGATTTCTTTTATGACAGGGCCTGAAATCATCCAAGGGAAGTTCTTCCCGGAATCGTTTAACTTTGATAATTATATAAAGGTGTTTTCAAGGCTTCCTTTGCTTAATTATTTGTTGAATAGTTTCATAGTCTCGTTAAGTGTTATGGTCGGACAATTGGTCGTTTGCAGTTTGGCCGCTTATGCATTTGTCTTTTTTAAATTCAAAGGAAGGGATTTTATTTTCTTTCTATTCATCTCAACGATGATGATTCCTTGGGAAGCGACAATGATACCGAACGTCTTTACAATCCGCAAATTGGATTGGTTTAACACATACCAAGGGTTGACATTGCCATTCTTCGCGCTGGCATTTGGAACCTTTCTGTTGCGCCAACATTTTTTAACAATCCCGAAAGAATTGCATGAGGCATCGCAAATTGCCGGCCTGAGCAGATTCAAGTTTTTCTGGAAAGTCGTCCTGCCTATATCGAAAACAAGTTTAGTTACTTTAGGAGCTTATGGCTTTTTGACGACTTGGAATATGTATTTATGGCCGCTGCTCATTACGACGAACCAATCCGTACGCACAGTCCAAATCGGATTGAAGCAATTGCAATCACAAGAAATTGCAACCGAATGGGGGGTGGTCATGGCTGGTGTAATCGTAGTCATCATACCGACGCTGCTTCTTTTATTCATCGGACAGAAGCAGCTGCAAAAAGGGCTTTCTCAAGGAGCGCTGAAGTAATAAAACAATTACTCATAAAAGGGGTGCTATGAAAGTGAAAAAGACATTTCGTCTCGGTTTATTTTTCTTATTCGTCTTCACGCTTACCGTTTTGTCTGCTTGCACGAATAGCGATAGTAGCAACAATAGTAGCTCAAGTTCATCGAATTCGAACGGAGAATCAAGCAGCAGTTCGGAAAATGGCAGCGGCGAGGATAAAGTGACGATCGAGTTTTGGCATGCGATGTCTGGTTCCGGACAAGAATCAATCGATGAAATTGTTAAAGGCTTCAATGAATCACAAGACAAATATCAAGTGAACGCAGAATTCCAAGGTTCTTATGAAGAATCATTGACGAAATTGCGCGGCGTTGGGGGCACGAAAGATGCACCAGCCATTACACAAGTTTTCGAAGTAGGGACGAAGTATATGATTGACAGTGGCTATATTGAGCCGATGCAGTCTTTCATCGATAAGGATAATTATGACTTGTCGCAGCTTGAAGAAAATATTTTGAACTATTACCGCGTAGATGGAAAATTGTATTCAATGCCGTTCAATTCTTCAACTCCAGTTATGATTTACAATAAAGATGCGTTTAAAGAAGCTGGATTGGATCCTGAGAAAGCGCCTGAAACCTTCTCCGAAGTGATCGATGCAGCTGCAAAGTTAAAAACGGATGAAATGTATGGTTTCTCTATGCTGACGTACGGCTGGTTTTTTGAGCAATTGGTCGCAACGCAAGGAGGCTTATATGTCAATGAAGACAATGGACGGTCGGGTGATGCAACTGAAGCACTTTTCAACGGTCCTGAAGGCTTGAATGTTTTCAGATTTTTGGACACGATGAATAAAGCAGGCACATTCGGAAACTTTGGTACGAATTGGGACGATATCCGGTCTGCATTCGCAACAGGAAAAGTCGCCATGTATATGGATTCATCGGCTGGAGTTGCTGGCGCTATCAATAATGCACCATTTGAAGTAGGTGTCGCATACATTCCACACGCTGATGAAGTACAACGCAATGGAGTTGTTATCGGTGGGGCCTCTCTTTGGATGTCTAAAGGAATTGCAGAAGAAGAGCAAGAAGCCGCTTGGGAATTTATGAAGTACTTGACAACACCTGAAGTGCAGGCAAAATGGCATTTGGATACAGGCTATTTCGCTATTAACCCGAAAGCATATGACGAAGAAATTGTTAAAGAGAAATGGGCTGAGTATCCACAGTACAAAGTGACTGTTGACCAGCTACAAGACACTATTCCAGGTTTAGCGACTCAAGGCGCGCTCATCTCCGTCTTTCCGGAATCAAGACAACAGATCGTCACTGCATTGGAAGAGCTATACCAAGGCAAAGATCCTCAAGAAGTGTTGGATAAAGCAGCAGAAGGAACAAATCGAGCGATGGAAATTGCCAACAAAACGAAAGAATAATTTCATTTAACGTCAATAGCTTCGAAACAGATGAGGAAACAGTACTCGTTTCTTCATCTGTATTTTCACTTGTAAAGTATGGAGGATTAAACCGTTGTGTTTTTGTGCAGTGAAGTCGGGTCTGTGCTAAAACTAATGCTTCTTGCGCCAGTAAAACGGATCAATGCGCCAGAAGAGTTCATCTCGCACCAGTAAAACAGATCATTGCGCCAGAAAGGGTCATCCCACGCAAGTAAAAATCGATACTCGGCAGTTATCTACTAATTCGAATGTATTTCCCATTCACTCGTTCGTGAATGGGCCTACCATCATTTCACGAAGTGATACTGCCCGAATGCATTTACTATAATAAAGAGTTAGACATCTAATCGTCTATAGGCTGGCAGATTGATAGAACTATTTTTCATAATCGTGCATTTTTTAAAATTATTTAAGGGGTTGAAAGCATGTCTTTACTTAAAAAAGTAGCTATGTGGATTGTCATGGTAGCGCTGATCCTTAGCGGTGGCCTTTCTTACACAGCGAACGCAAGCGCTGCGAATGCACAAGACGTTACACGTGGCGAGTTTATCAAAGCGATTGTCGAGGCATTAAGCTATGAGATTGGAGACGGTAGCACACAGCCGTTCACAGACGTTGATGAAAAATTGGCGCCAATCGTGGAAGCGGCGTTGCAGCATGGACTAATAAAAGGATCGACTGCAACTGAATTCAAGCCTGATGAAAAATTGACTCGCGAACACGCATTTCTGATCGCTTCACGGGCAATTGCAACAGACGAGCACTTTGATGTTGCATTGCTAAACAAATTTAAAGATCGGGACCAATTTATAACGAACGAGGTAGCTGAGCTATCTAAAAGTGTTGGTTTGGGATTGTTAAAAGGTTATGAAGATGGCACTGTAAAACCTCAGCAAGTCGTTTCAAAAAGGCAAATGAACAAAATTATTAACCGTCTGTTAGATGTATATCAAAAGCCGACGGAGGAACAGGCGGACGATACCGTTACTGTTGCGCTTCGAATCTTAGGGACGAGCGATTTGCATACGAACTTTGTAAACTACGATTATTATCAAGATAAAGAAACGCAGGAATTTGGACTTGCGAAAACTGCTCTGTTAATTGATGAAGCAAGGGCAGAAAATCCGAATAGCTTGTTATTTGATAATGGAGATTTGATTCAAGGGACTCCGCTTGGCGCCTATAAAGTGTCTGTGGATCCATTAGAAAAGGGCGAGATACACCCTGCACTATCGGCACTTCAATCTGTTGATTTTGATGCCAGTACATTGGGCAACCATGAATTTAACTTTGGATTAGATTATTTGGATAGGGTGTTGGAAGGTTCGCCATTCCCGATTGTCAATGCGAATGTCTATGATGCCAAGACTGGTGAAAACCGATACACGCCATATGTAATTTTAGATCGCGATGTGAAGGATGGCAATGGTGCTTCCCATGAATTAAAAGTGGGCGTTATTGGCGTTGTAGCACCCGGTATTATGCGCTGGGATCGTGCTTTATTGGAAGGAAAAGTGACAGCGGAAGATGCAGCGCATACAGTAGAGAAGTTCATTCCTGAAATGAAGCAAGCAGGCGCAGATATTATCGTTGTCCTTGCGCATTCTGGAATGGGTGATGAAGTGCATACGGAAAAAGAAGACGATGTAACGTACCAAATTTCACAGCTTGACGGTGTGGATGCAATACTTACAGGCCATAATCATTCCGTTTTCCCTGGAGATTATGGAGATTTAAAAAATGTAGACTCAGAAGCTGGTACAGTGAATGGTACGCCTGTCGTCATGCCAGGTAAATTCGGAAGCCATTTAGGTGTTATTGACTTGATTTTGGAACAAGATGAAACGGGCTGGAAGGTTATAGAAGGAACTGGTTCTGTACGAGAAATTGACAAGGATTCTAATAAAGCGTCCGAAAAAGTGATTGCAGCCGTTAAAGATGCACATGAAGGAACGATTGACTACGTAAGAAGCCCAGTTGGCAAAACAACTGCTGAAATTACAAGCTATTTTGCTCTTGTACAAGATGATCCATCGATTCAAATTGTGACAAATGCACAAAAATGGTTTGTTGAAAAAGAAATAGCCGGTACTCAGTATGCTGATTTGCCAGTATTATCTGCTGGGGCACCATTTAAAGCAGGAGGACGCAATGGTGCAAGCTATTATACTGAAATCCCTGCTGGCGAGATTGCGATTAAAAACGTAGCAGACCTGTATGTTTACGATAATACGGTTGCTGCGCTAGTGCTGACAGGAGCAGATTTGAAAGAGTGGCTCGAAATGTCTGCAGGACAATTCAACCAAATCGACCCATCTTCTGCTGAAGAGCAAAACTTAGTAAACGATGAATTCCGAACGTACAATTTTGACGTAATCGATGGCATCACATATGAGATTGACGTGACGCAACCTGCGAAATATGATGCAGCAGGCGAAACGATCAATGCGGATGCGAGCCGTATCGTGAATCTTCAATATGATGGAAAAGCAATTGATATGGGTCAAAAGTTCATTGTTGTTACAAACAATTACCGTGCGAGCGGAAACTTCCCTGGTGTGAGAAATGCGATTGATACAATTGAATATGCATATGAAAACCGGGAAGCGATTATGGATTATATGATTGAGCAAGAAACAATTGATCCATCTGCAGACGGAAACTGGAAGTTGTCTGCAATCGAAGGCTCTCATAGCTTGATATTCATCACTTCAGGAAAGGCCGAGAAGTTCATTCCAGAAGGAAGTGCAATTCAATATATTGGCCCTGCCGAAGATGGATTTGCGAAATTCAGCATTGAGTTGAAGTAATAACTTCATCACTTGTTGTATAGTGCCGATGAATAAAACCAGTGAAGGTATACAGGGGACTGTTTCTTCACTGGTTTTTTCTTTTGGAATGATGAAAACTTGACCCCAAACATAGATTTACAGCAAAATGGAATCGATTTTCCTCATCCTACATGATCACCTATTGAATAGTTAGTAGGTAATGCTATAATGAGTAAATAGTATGATGATTTATAAAAATTGTATTGTGAGAAAAGACATAAAAGCTACATAGGATGGGGTTGAAGGGGTCATGAGAAAGTCTGTAACGAAAAAAATGTGGAGTGGTTTTGGCGTTATTCTTTTATTGTTAATAGTTGTTGGCGGTTTAAGCTTATGGATGACAATTCATCTGAACAATAAGTACGAGCATCTGCTTAACGATGAAATGGTTAAAATTAATATTATTGACGACTTTATTTTAAGCCAAAAGGAAATTCAAAGTAATATACGCGGATATATGCTCTATAAGGATGATAGCTTTCTTGACAAAAGAACGGAGAACTTGGAATGGTCAGAAGAGCTGTTAGGGGAATTGGAAAGCGTAGCAGACGGGGATGTTATGAGAACGCATTTTGAAGCTTTGCAAGAATCAATGAAAGCGTTCACAGAACTTCAAAATACGATTGTTACGAATACAATTTCAGGGAAAGACGATATTGCAATCAGTATTGGAAAATCTTCAAGCAATGTCGAAAACATCGTTTTAGATCGCGCAGAAATGATGAAAGAAGTGCAGTATAAGATCGTTGAACAAACACGCAAGGATATTCAGAAGTTGATGACGAACGTTGTTTTATTTGACGGTCTATTAATTTTGGTGGCTGTCATAAGTGGACTAATTATTTCAACAGTTATTAGCCGCAGTATTTCCAGACCGGTAAAAATTGTTACTGGGGGATTGAACGCCATTGCGGAAGGGGATTTTACCATTGATCCGCTGTCTGTGAAAAGTAAAGACGAGATCGGTGAAATGGCTGCCGCTTTTAATAAAATGGGCGCAGACGTTGCCAATATGATAAGGCGCATTAATGGCTCAACTCTACAATTGGCAGCACAAGCCGAAGAGCTATCTGCAAGTTCAGAGGAAAGCTTAGCATCTTCTGAGATGGTTGCAAAAACGGCAGAATTACAATTATCTACGAGCGAACATCAAAGGCAAATTTCTGAGCAGTCAGCTACTTCGATGAATGATCTAACAATCGGTGTCACTGAAATAGCATTGAACAATGAACAAATGCTGACATCTGCCGATACGGTCAATCAATTGGTAGTGAAAGGTTCTGAAAAAATTGCTCAAGTTTCAGAACAAATGACGACGATTCATACGACCATAAATGAATCATCAACCATTATGGAAGAAATGGAAAAGCATTCAGAGGAAATCCAAAAAATTACTGGTCTAATAACGGACATAGCAGAACAGACGAATCTTTTATCCTTAAATGCTGCGATTGAGGCTGCAAGGGCGGGAGAATATGGGAAAGGATTTGCAGTTGTTGCGGAGGAAGTCCGTCATTTGGCGGAACAGTCGAAGACGTCGGCAGCTGATATCGGAAAAATGGTCAATCAAATTCAGGACGCGTCCAAAAGGGCTGTGCAATCGATTTCTTCAAACCGAGTAATCGTAGATTCAGGAATCGAAGCAACCGACCAATCCAAGCAAGTATTTTCGGAAATACAGGAAGCAGTAGGAGATGTAGTTGAAAAAATCGAAACGGTTTCCGCAGCTATTGAGGAAATACAAGCGATGTCGGATGAAGTGACAAAAGGAGCGAATGAAGTTCGTGAATTGAGTACAAAAGGAGCAATGGCTGCTAGTGATACAAGCGCGGCTACTGAAGAGCAACTCGCTACGAACCATGAAATTTCGGAAAGTGCGCAAATTTTAGCGAAGCTATCTGAGGATTTACAAAAAGAATTAAGCCATTTTAGAGTATGACACGGAGCTTGTTAACAAACACTCGCATACCATGGATGTCAAGTAGTTAAATCTTCACGTGACAAGCATTGTTGGCTCTATCATATATTACAATCAGTTACTATAGAGGGTATTATTAACGAAACAAAACTGTGGTGTACATTATCAAACATAGCTGTACCAAATTCCTATCTCGTGACTACAAACCTTTAAAAGACTGTAGACAAAACGAAAAGAATTATTGTCTACAGTCTGAGACCTATTTAGGTTTAAATTTATGTAGATTAAATACAGTCTCTTTGGGTATCTATAAGACAAGATGACTTTAAGGGAGCTGTTCAAATAAATGAAAGAAAAAAAAGATCTGTTTTTACAATCTAAACAACAAGAAGAAAACAGATTTACAGGCATGCCTGAAGCAAAATTCCCAGATTTTGAACCGGAGCAAAATGCAAAAAAGCAAATGAAACAAGCTACGAAATCTACAGAAACGAGACGCGGATAGTTCATGCCATTGTATTAATTGCATAACAGTTAAAACCTTCAAACGTCATACTTGATGATTTGAAGGTTTTTCCATTCTTCCTTCCATAGAGCGATCGGGTTTCGTATAATAAAATGAGATTCATAGATTAAGATGACTGGAGATAGTTGAATGGTCCGATTAATTAGTTTGTTTTCTTTACTTATGATGGCAGTAGGGGGCTGTTCCTATTCTGAAGAGTCGATTGCTATGCCCAAAGATTTTAAACCTCTATATGCCAAGCCGATCGAGTACACTATTCAGGCGGATGAAACAACCATTACGGTAGGCATGATCGGTGATGTTCTTTTGCATAATCCATTATTTACATATGATTCTTATGGCGTTGCTTTTGAACGAGTGAAAGAGAAACTGACGGAGATCGATTTTTTATTGGCAAACCAAGAGTCATTGCCTGGTGGGAAAGAATTAGGGTTATCGGGTTATCCACGGTTCAACAGCCCAAAACATATTATTCGCGACTTGAAAGCGTCAGGTGTCGATATGATATCCCTCGCGAATAATCATATATTAGATCAAGGCGAAAAAGGTTTGACGAACGCATTACAGCATATGAATGAATATCATATGCCATATGTTGGCGCATACGCTACGGAAGAGGACAGAGCACAGCAGCGAATCGTTGAAGTATCTGGTATCCGTATTGGCGTACTGTCCTACACATATGGCTTAAATGGCATGGCAATTCCAGATGGAAAAGAGTATCTCGTTTCACTCATTAATAAAAACAATATCATGACGGACATTGACAATATGGAAGGGAAAGTAGATATAATTGCCGTGTCAATTCATTGGGGAGATGAATATGCACTAATACCTACGGATTTTCAAAAAGAATTGGCTAAAGAGCTTTCCAATGCTGGAGCCGATATAATTTTTGGGCACCACCCACATGTTTTACAAAAGCATGAACAGATCGGACACACATCCGTATTTTATTCATTGGGCAATTTTTACTCTGCACAGCAATTCGACTCAACGAACATAGGTGGAATTGCAAAAGTGGAGATTCATAGAACAGAATATGCAGGGAAGTGTTTCATTGAAGTTGGTACTTCAACTTTTTACCCGACCGCAGTCGTACGGGATAAAAGCCATCGCTATTCCGTTGTACCTTTGCGGGAGGCAGGGAAGCGAGCAATCTACAATGAGTCGTGGGTTGAACGTCATGTCGGATTAAAGGCGGAAAAATAAAAAAAAGCCATCATTGCAAATGTTGTTTGCTTTGATGGCCTTTTTAAAATTACTCCGCTTTTTTCACTTGCTTTGTATTATAGATGAAGTTGGAAACAATTTTAGCGGCCTGTTGGTTCGTTGTAAATTGATCTGGCATGAATTTACCTTCAAAGCCAGTTGCGATGCCAAGTTCATGCAGCATGGAGATTGCATTTACTGCATCATCTGCATAGTTGCCATAATCAGAGTACGGCGCTTTTTCAGCAGCTTCATATGCTTCACCAGTATATTGTTCAAACGCACGTTCAAGTATTAAAGCAAATTGTGCACGCGTCACTTTTTCGTTTGGTGCGAACTTGCCGTCGTTTCCTTTGACAATACCATTTTCATAAGCAGCTGCAATATTTGCTTTGACATCTGCAGATAGGCCGTCTAGATCAGTGAAAGGCGCTGCTCCTTTCGCATCCATTTTCAAAGCTTTTACAATCCAATTCACCATTTCTGCTCGTGTTATATCTTTGCCTGGATGGAATGCCGATCCGTCAGATAGAATGTCACGATAATATAAATCAGAGATGTAAGGATACGCCCAGCTATCTAAAGAAACGTCTTTATATGGAACAGTTGCAAGGATCCTTCCTTCAATTCCTTGTGTAATATGTCCGATTGATTTCAAATGGTCCGCAAGATTTTCCCAATCACTGAAACCAGGTTCGCTTGCTCGTCCTTCTTCATAGGCTTTGCCTAATGCTTCGAAACCGTCTCCTCCTCTGGCAGTGAAGACATTTGTCGCAGCTTTATACATTTTGCCATCTTCCACTTCTTCGCCGTTGATTTTAAGCGAAACAACTCGCTTTCCAACTTCGGCTTTACCGTCAAAGATAACTTGCATGCCAGCTACGTGAAGGAATCCGCCGCTTTCTTTCGGATATTCTTTAACGGAGTGCTCGAACGTCTCTTTTAGCTCTGCACCACTCAATTCTATAATGGCAAGGTTATTTCCGAAAGGCAACACGGTTAGCACATCTCCGTATGTAATATCGCCTTGATTGATGGAAGCACGGATACCGCCGCCATTTTGGAATGCGATTGATACTTCAGGGTCGATTTCTTTTGCTTTTGATAGCATACCGTCTGTAATAATGTTCCCCAAGTTTGTTTCACCAGCACGAACCCCGCCTAAGTCGCGCAAGCCGCTAAGGAAGACATCCGCTACGCCCCCAGTAGGCTTTTCCATTGTGCTTGCAACTTGATCGGCATAAGGTTTAATTAAATCCGCCGCTTCAGCATCTTTTTCTCCTTCTGGATCGACTTCATGGAGAACACCGTTATATTCTTTTATAACACCGTTTTCATCGAATGTAACATCCAATTGTCCTAAGAAATTGTGGTATTGATCAGCTTGTACGATGATTGTCGGTTCTTTGTCTTCATTGAAAACTACCGGTTGTTCTAATTTGGAATGTGTGTGGCCGCCAACGATAATATCAATTCCCGGAACGTTTTTCGCCAACTCCTGGTCGTTATCAATCGCTGAATTATCATCGAAGCCGATATGAGTTACTGCAATGATTTTGTTGATGCCTAATTCTTCAAAAGCTTCTACAGCTGCTTTTGCCTCTGTAATATAGTTTGAAAAAGTAATTTTTTCTGGGCTTGAAATGGCAACTGTTTCTTCGGTCGTCAATCCAAAAATACCGATTTTCTCTCCATCGACTTCTTTGACAATTCCGTTATAAATTTTGCCGTTTTCCGGCTCAGCTGTCACTTCTCGCTTCTGAAGACCATTGAAATTGCTATCCTTAGAAAAGTCGAGGTTTGCAGCGACAAATGGGAAATTAGCTCCTTTAACGAAATCCGATAGTGCTTTATGGCCATCATTGGAAAGGCCGAGGTCAAATTCGTGGTTGCCGAATGTCATGGCATCGTAGCCCAAATAGTTTAGAAATTTTAGGTCGGCTTGTCCTAAAAATTCATTGAAATATAATGTTCCTGAGAAGACGTCTCCAGCATGTAAGAGGACATTATTAGGCGTTGCCGCGCGCTTTTCTTTTAAAAGGGCGGAAAATTGTGCAATGTTCTCCAAGTGAGCATGAGTGTCATTCGTATGGAACACTGTCAGCGAAAAATCGGAGGATTTCGCTGCTTCCTCTGCAGATACGGCAGCCGGCGTAATACCTGCCATGCTGAACAAAAGCATGGATGCTGCAACACCTTTCACATATTTCTTTGACATTGTGCACCTTCCTTTACTCGGTTATTATCACTATTCTACAAATAGCTTTAATAAAGAATAATGATGTAAGCGTATTCTATGTTAGTGTACCATTTTCGTATTTAAAGAACAAATGAATTTTTGGAAAATTTAGCGGTATGCTATGAATTATTAAGTAGAATGATGGGGGAATTTAGAAGGAAGCAACAAAGAAGTTTTATAACAAAAACCGGAAAGAAGATATCTTCTTTCCGGCATAATTTATTATGGAGCTGAATAGTATTGTACAAGTCCTTGATAGATCGCTTCAGCGTAAATTTCAGCGTATTGAGAACTTGACAGTTTTTTAAAGTCCTCTGAATTCGTAATGAAACCTAATTCAATCAGGACAGATGCAACGTTATTATTTCTAATGACATAAAAACGTTGGTCGCGTACGCCACGGTCTGCCATGTTTGCTTGTTTGACAATATTGTTTTGAATCTTTTGCGCCAATGCTTTACTTTCCGCTGCGTTAGGGTTCAAAGATGAATCATAATACACTTCTGTTCCTTTAGCGGAAGTTGAACTTGCTGAGTTCACATGGATTGATACGAACGCTTCCACATAGTTCTTTTTTGCAAACTCTGTGCGTTGTTCCAATGTTAAGTACGAATCATTGGAACGAGTCATGAGAACTTTTGCACCGGCGTTTTTCAGTTTCTGTTCTAATCGTTTGGATATATCAAGAACGATCGCTTTTTCTGTCACGCCGCTTTTCGAAGTACCAGGATCTTTACCGCCATGACCGGCATCGAGTACGATGATACGGTCTTTTAACGGATTGCCTGATTGATTGATTAGTTTTATATAGTTTTTGTGAATATAGCCTGTGCCGGCATTCGTTTTAATCGTTGCCCAGTTGCCGTTCAATGCGAGCACGTCCACTTGTTGGCCTAACTTCAATTTGTCAATGATTTCTGATGTAGCATTTGCTTGTTTACGTACATTCAAAGACGAAGCGGTAACTTTCCCAATAAGCTTTGAATTGTTTGAAGGAGGCTCTACCTCTGTCGGAGGAGTTGGCTCTTCAGGCTCATTAGGCTCTTCTGTCGCTACATCGTCACCAGGATTTACACTAACTTCAACAGTGTAATCACTATGGATATAGCCGTTCTTGCCATCTAATAGGATTAACAGCCAATCACCAGCTTGTCCGATAACTTCAACAATATCACCATCATTTAACTTGCCGACAATGTCTCCGGTAACTGCAGGGTGAGATCTGACATTCAGATTGACACCGCCCGTTTTTACTTTTGCATAATAAGCATGGGATGTTTGTTCAGGCAATTTAACAGGTAATTTATACTTATCGTTCAATGCTCTTGCAACAAAAAGCGCGAATTGAGATCTTGTCAAATAGTTATTCGGCAAAAATTTCCCTTCATCGCCTTGTGTAACGCCACCATAGTACAAGCCATTAATTTGCTCAGCATATGGACTGTTTTTCATGTCTGTTAACATTAGAGGACGATCAACAGTGATTTTTTCGGATAAATTAAAGGCGACAGAAAGCGCGTAACCCATCTCTGCACGTTTAATTTTTTCATTCGGCTTGAAACTGCCATCTGCGTTTTTCTTAAAGAATCCTAATTCAACAGCACGGCTTGCATATTCGTATTGCTCAGTGTTAGGTTTCAAATCTTTAAATTGTACAGCTGGTGTCGGAATTTTGTCTTTTTTTGTGGCAATGACAAGCATTTTTGCCGCTTGGGCTCTTGTCAAATTATCGCCAGGATTAAACTTTTCGACTTTGTTCACAATACCAAGATCTGCTATGTAATGGACTTGTTCATAGTATTCCTTGTCGGGTGATATGTCCGAGAACTGGAATTTTGCCGATGAATGTACCGGGGCGATGGAAACGAGTGCGAAAATCAACAATGCAACGGTTGCCCATTTAACTGGTTTCATGTTGTCCTCCCTATATTTTACTTTTGATGTAGATTTAGTTTATCAGTAATACGCATGTAAATCTATAGGAAACTTGATAGATTCATAGCGAAAAATATAAAAAAACAGGATGTCCACTCCGCGCGGATCACCCTGTTTGCAATTATTGATTGAGACGATCAATAATCTTTTGGAATTGCTTATCAGTCAATTTATCGTTAAGTCCGAACGAGCCATCTTCGTAGCCGCTTGCTACATGATTGTAGGCAAGGATGTCGATGTATTCAGTTGCCCAATGATCAGATGGTACGTCGGTATAAGATGTCTTTGCAGAACCTTCCAATCCGAAAGCTTCTACGATTATTTTCGCTAACTGTGCGCGAGTCAAAGAGTCTTCTGGATTAAACTTTCCATCGTTACCTGAGAAAACGCCCGCATTTGCTACTGCCATTATTGCATTATAATTCGGATGCTCTTTGGAAACGTCCGAGAAAGTAATTGTAGTTTCAGTTGTCTCAAGACCTAATTCTTTAACAAGTGTTTCAGCGATTTCAGCACGTGTTACATATTTTGGTTCAACTTCAGATGCTGTTGTCGGCTCATAAGCAACTACTTTTTCGTGGTTGAATTTTGCAACTCGACGAGCACCTAAATAGCGTTTGCCCCAATAAGCAGGGTCATTGATTGATGAGATCGTGACACCTTTGCTTGTCGATGAATGAATGAATCGGTTTGAACCGATATAAATACCAACGTGTGACACACCATTTCCGGAAGTGTTAAAGAAAACGAGGTCACCAGTTTTTAGATCGCCTTTTTTAACAGATGTTCCCATTGCATACTGTTGACCAGTCGATCTTGGGATGGATATCCCTTCTTTTTTAAAGATGAACTGTGTATATCCAGAGCAGTCGAATCCGGATGTGGTTGATCCTCCATAGGAATAAGGAGTTCCTATATAATTCTTTGCTGTGCTAACGAGCGAAGTCGGTGAATTCGCTGAGGCCATGTCTGGTACAGTTGTTGAAATCAAAAGGCAAGCAAATAAAACGATGAACAGTCTTTTCATTATGGTTCCCAAATTCCCCTTTCGCACGTTTATAGTGGGCGTGCTTTTATCTGAGAACATAGTATCATAGCTAAACCTTCAATTCGGTTACAGTTAGATTACAATAACATTACAAGAGTCATATATTGCTATAAACGCTTTCATAACAACGTTCAACTTAAGATAAATATTAAAGGTTTGACACTTACCTTATGTAAATCTCCTATTATTCCTTCGTTTTCTCCAAAAATCTATGGAATATTACCTATTTCATCCGCTACTTTTTTCACAAAACTGTAACATGGAAGATATATTTTATAAACGCACTTTATATATTACGATTCAACAATAATGAGAACCGAATGCAACATAATTTATGGTATAATCGTTCAATGTGTAAAGTAAGGAAAAGAGATAGGATGATTCCCTTGTGCAAAATAGCTGTTTTCAGTAATATGTATCCTTCAAAAGAACATCCGACATACGGTATTTTTGTTAAAAATCAAGTAGAACTTTTAAAAAAACACGATGTAGATGTCGATGTTATAGCAATTGACGATCCGAAAAAAGGGAAGGTCGCTGCGATAAAAAAGTATTTGTCATGGTTTTTACGATCTATGCTATATGTCATGAAAAATAAAAAGAAACTTTCATTAACTCATTCTCATTACGCGTTTCCTACCGGTTATCTTTCGCTGTTGGCCAAAAAGTGGTTTGGCATTCCGTATATTGTGACGGTGCATGGAGGAGACCTTGATAAAATGGCAGCGAAAAATGCGCGCATTGCGAAAATGACGAAGAACATTTTGCAACAAGCCCATACGGTTATAACGGTCGGGGAGAAATTACGGGAAGACGTCATTCACCGCTTTGGAGTAGCCCCTGAAAAAGTGGAGCTAATGAGCATGGGAGTAGATACTTCTGTATTCGCACCAATGCCCAAGCAAGCAGTCCGCCGTTCATTATCGATACCTGTAAAAGAGAAAAGTATCTTATACATTGGAAATATGATTGAAGCGAAGGGGATATTGGATTTAATTGAAGCATTCGACATTGTTAGTAAAGAAGAACCCGAAGCTGTTCTCTATTTGATTGGTTCTTCGAAAGATGCAGGATTCATGGAGAAATTTAATCGACATTCTTTACGTCGACCGGATAAAACGATCCATATGGAACCTAAACCACAGCAAGAACTAGCGGAGTGGATGGTGGCGGCGGATGTTTTCGTTTTGCCATCCCATCATGAAGGGTTCGGGCTTGTAGCGCTGGAAGCGATGTCGGTCGGTACACCTGTCGTTGCTACGAATGTGGGAGGGCTATCTTCATTGCTTCGTGACGGAGCTGGAGTTTTAGTGGAACCGCACAATCCTTCTTCATTGGCGGAAGGATTGCTAACGGCATTGCGGACAGCTGACAGTTCGCCAAATGAAGCCGCTGAGCACCGTGTAAAAAGCAATTCCTATGATGTTATTGCGGAACGGTTGATTGCGCTATACGATGCAGCGGCGAAAGGGCAGGACAAATCGTATGAATAAATTTATTAAAATTATTGGCGCAGTAGCAGTCATTAATATTGTTGCCCGCCTGTTCGGCTTTTTGCGTGAAGTTGTTATCGGTAGACAATATGGGACGAGCATTGCTGCCGATGCGATCGCAACGGCATACACGATTCCGAACTTCATTTATCTTGTTGTAGGCGGAGGGCTGACGACTGCTTTTATTTCGGTTTACCATTCAACCTCTTCCGAAAAAGGGCTGTATGTCCGAAAAATTTTCACTACGGTGTTACTTGCCGCATCAATCATTACAGTGCTTTCTGTTATATTTGCAGGTCCGTTGTTAAAACTGACGTTTCCTGGGTTAAAGCCCGACCAATTTGCAATGACGTACGAACTGTTTCTTTGGATGATGCCCTCAACCGTTATCCTTGTCCTATCAACATGGATGAGCGGTTTGTTGAATGTGAACGACCGCTTTCATTTATCAAGCCTTGCCATCTTAGTTTATAATGCTGCGTTTGTCGTGATCGGTGTATTGTTAACTCCTTGGTATGGACCGGCTTCTTATGGGATTGGCGCTTTATTGTCCGCTATTTTCATGGGTGTTTTTCTATATGGGGGCATTAAACGTGGTACTACATTCTCTTTAAAACCTTCTTTTGGAAAGTCCGATGATGTAAAGCGGGTATGGTCGATCGCTTTGCCTATCCTATTAGGTGGAGCATCTATGCAGTTTTACGCAATTATCCATAGAATTGCGGCGGCAGGCTTGTCTGAAGGTGCCATTTCCGCAGTCAACTATGCATCCAAATTAAGTAATTTCCCTCAAGCAATTATGATGACAGCTGTGACGACAGTCATTTACCCTTTGTTGAGCAAGAAGGAAGGCGAAGGGGACAATGAAACGATTAAAAAGCTGTATAAAAAAGGGATGCTATATCTTGTTGCTTTAATAGGCCCCGCAACGGCAGTTGCCTATTTCTTTGCGGATCCGATTATCCGGCTCATTTTTGGATTCGGCAGTAGCAAGTTCGGTGAAGAATCTATCCAGTTAACTGTTCCGATCTTCCAAGTATTTGCGCTGTCCATGTTCTTTTTAGCGGCAACTACGTACGTTACCCGTTTTTATTATGCAAAAGGAAATTCCGTGCTTCCGGTCATTTTTAGCTTGATTAGTGTATTGGGCATCAATATCGCAATCATCTACTTGTTTGTTGACTCGATGGGGGCAACAGCAATCGCGTACGGAACGTTCATCAGTTCAGCTTTCAACTTGCTCATGCTTGTCATTTACGCACGAGTGAAGTGGAAGTTATAGTTGTTATTGATTTAAGTTCACAGAATGTTTCTAAGTTGTCTTAAAAAGCATGCTTATGAAGTGGGCTAAATGCGAGGAATAAAGTGCTTTGATATCATTATTGGGCATTGATAGTAAGGATATGGAACTTTTTACAGTTTCAATTCGCGCTGACTACATGACTCGTGTAGGCATGCGGGCTCCAATATAGTATCGAATGTTTGTCAACAAGCTGAAGCCGGGTTGCCCGGCTTTTTTTATTGGCTTATTTCAGCTATCCTTTATTTACAGACGAATGAAATGAATGGAGTGAGACAATTGTCAGTGAAAAAGCAAATCGAGGAATGGTTCGAACATTTTCATACATATCCAGAAGTAAGCTATAAAGAATATGAAACGACTAAGAAGATATCGCAATTATTGCAAGGGATGGAGGTTGCCCATCACACATTCGATGATGTAACTGGTGTCATTGCCGAGATAGGTGAAGGAGATCGCATATTAGCGGTTCGAGCGGATATGGATGCACTTTGGCAAGAGGTAGATGGTGTGTTCCGGGCAAATCATTCTTGTGGGCATGATGCGAACATGTCAATGGTATTAGGCGCTTTATCTTATTTATTGGACAAACCTTTGGGCAGCCGCATACGCTTCATTTTCCAACCGGCTGAAGAGAAAGGAAACGGAGCGCTTGCTATGATTGAGCGTGGAGCGGTAGACGGAGTATCACATCTGTTTGGCATTCATTTACGGCCTCAAGAAGAAATTCCGTTTGGCAAAGTATCTCCAGCTATTCACCACGGAGCGGCTATTTTCTTAGAAGGCAGAGTAATTGGAGTCGATGCCCACGGTGCAAGACCGCATCAAGGTAAGAATGCACTTGATCCAATTTTCGCGATCTCACAATTCGTTAAATCGTTGCATTTTTCTCCGTACGAAGCATATTCTGCTAAATTGACGAAAGTGATGGCTGGTAGTGACAATGTAAATATTATACCGGGAACAGCGACATTTGCGATGGATATTCGTGCACAATCAAACATCGTTTTGGAATCATTAAGAGAGCAGATTGAAAAAGGCATACAAACAATCAGGGAGCTTCACGGTGTAGAAATAACATTTGAGTGGACAGATTATACACCTGCAGCAGAAGTTTCAGAAGAGGCTGCTAATATAGCAGAGAAAGCCATCATTGCCACAGTAGGTAAAGAAGCACTATCTTCAGCGATTATTACATCGGGCAGCGATGATTTTCATTTTTATACGATAAAACGTCCGCATTTGAAGGCTACAATGCTTGGAATTGGAGCAGACCTAAGCCCTGGCTTGCATCATCCGCATATGGCATTTAATCGTGAAGCATTATACATCGGAGCGAAAGTGCTTGCTGAAACTTTGCAAAAAGCATCGTTTTTAGACTAAAAGCAGAGAAATTTAAATCCTGTTCGAAATGGACGGGGTTTTTTTATTGCCATTTTACATATCGTTTTCACTCGATCTTCCTACGATTCAATGATCCAATAAAAAAAAAGAGCATGGAAACATGATAACGTAAGGCGATCTACAATTTATTTTAAACAGCTCAAAAGCGATTCAATCCAAAGGTTAGTGCTGAAAAGAAGTATCAGAATAGAGTAAATATTGTTGATTAAAAATCATAAACTATTATAATAATTATAAGATTCCGTTTTTCGCGGCGTGCGAACCTCTTCAGAGAAACTCTTGCTCACAGTTTTGTAAGCGCTTACGAGAAAGGGACAGATGAAAAAGGGGGATAAAAATGCAGAAGAAAAACGTAAGAATTCTCATGTTTGTTTTGGTCGGCCTGCTGCTTATGTTGTCGGCATGTGGTGGGGGAGGCAAAAAAAATATTGCAATTGGACCGCCTGCAAGTGAGACGAATAATTTATCAAAGGTAATTTTGGCTGCTTATGGCATTGAGGATTCTGATTACAAAGCATTTCAAGAAGGATTTGGAGATGCTGCGGATGGTGTTCAGGATGGCAATATCGATATTTCAATCGGTATCCTTGGGTTGCCTGCAGCGAGTATCGAAAGCTTGCAAGCATCCGCTGGCGATGTCAAAATGATTAGCTTATCGGATGAAGCAATTAAGAAAATTGAAGATGAATCAGGTTACAAGCATTTTACTATACCAAAGGATTCTTATGACTTTTTGACAGAAGATATTCAGACGGTGACCGCTTATGCAATTATGATGGCCAATACGGATACGATCGATGAGGATTTGGGATATGAACTTGCAAAATACATGATTGAAAAAGCGAGTGAAAATACACATTCACAAGCGAAGCAAATGATATTGGAAAATGCACTAAATGGTGCGGAAGGGCTGCCTATCCATCCAGGTGCGAAGAAGTATTATGAAGAACAAGGGTTAACGGTTGCGAATGAAGTTGCGGAAGTCAGTGCAACAAAGGAAAACAGAAAATCTGAACTAACATTGGGAACTGGAAGCCAAGGCGGAACTTACTATCCATTGGGCGGGGAAATTGCGAATTTATGGAATAAGTATATTGATGATATTAATGTATCAAATATGGAAACCGGGGCGTCAGTGGAAAACCTTTCATCCATTTCAAAGGGAGAAATGGATATTGGCATGACAGTGCATGTGCCGGCATTGAATGCAGTCGCGGGAAAGGCGGATTTTGAAGGGAACCCAGTTCAAAATGCTGCGTTTATCGGACACGTTTATCCGGAAGTCGTCCAAATCGTAACTCGTGAAAAGACAAAAATTAATAGCTTTGATGACTTGAAATAATAGATCGTGAAGCAGAAGGAGGCGGATGATGAAAGAGCAAAAGGCGATCGATGCACAACAAATCTTAGAAAAGTATGATAAAGAAAACCATTTTCGTATACAAATTGGCAGATGGGCGTATGTCGTTACATTTCTTGCTGTAGCCCTTACTGTCTTTCATCTCTACACTGGGGCTACAAGTGTTTTGCCTTCCCAACAGCAAGGGGCGATCCATCTTGGCACAGCGTTAGGCATTATCTTCCTTCTTTATCCTGCTAAAAAAGCTTGGAGGAAGACGCAGAAAAAAGTGCCTTGGTATGATGTCCTTCTTGCTTTTACAGCGATGTATGTGTCGTACCATAAAATCTTTTTTTTCGATTCGATTCTTCAAAGCAGAGTTTCTGGCTACAGCACTTTAGATATAATCATTTCACTAGTAGGGATATTGCTTGTATTGGAGGCGACGAGAAGGACAGTCGGTGTTCCGATCGTTATCGTGGCAAGTATCGC
Organism: Sporosarcina sp. USHLN248; assembly: GCF_037144575.1. NCBI lineage: Bacteria > Bacillati > Bacillota > Bacilli > Caryophanales > Caryophanaceae > Sporosarcina > Sporosarcina sp. USHLN248. The sequence goes on along the minus strand of NZ_JBBCZC010000003.1, from coordinate 17,492 downwards.
AATTTTATACGCGATATTCGGGAATTTGGTCCCGACAAAAATTTTATCGCATGAAGGATTTTCTTTCGATCGTACAGCAACGACTTTATGGTATCGGGAAAGCGGGGTCTTTGGAAAGCCGGTACAAATTTCCGCAAAATTTATCTTTCTGTTTTTGTTTTTTGGTGTATTATTAGTCAACACACCGATCGGAAAGTTTTTTAATAACTTGGCATTTTCATTGACTGGGCGCTATACAGGCGGAACTGCGAAAGCAGCGGTTGTAGCGAGCGCTTTGCAAGGGACTGTTTCAGGAAGTTCGGTCGGGAATACAGTTGCTACTGGAAGTTTTACAATTCCAATGATGAAAAGAGCCGGCTTCAAGCCGGAATTTGCGGCAGCAACCGAAGCCTCCGCTTCGACAGGGGGGCAAATTATGCCTCCGATGATGGGAGCCGCTGCGTTTATTATGATGGAATATTTAGGTGTCAGCTATGCTGCAATTATGTTAGCGGCAGTCGTACCGGCGATTTTATATTTCACTGGGATTTTCATTGGAACACATTTTGAGGCAAAACGACTGCGGATCTTAGGTTTGCCAAAATCAGAGTTGCCGATCTTTAAAAAGATTTTTGTTAGAGACGGGTATATGATTATCCCGTTGTTAGTAATCATCGCAACAATTATGTCGGGATTTACTCCGCAAAGAGCTGCTTTATTCGGTATTTTGTCAGCTTTTCTTATTTGGTGCTTTAATGCGCTGGTTCGTAAAGAATCCGAGTTCAATATACGAAAAATCATCTATGTATTGGAACAAGGCGGAAGAGTTGCATTACCTGTAATTTCAGCTGTTGCGACTGCCGGCATTATTGCGGGTGTCGTCAGTATGACCGGTTTAGGCGGTAAATTTGCTTCAGGCATTATTGCTTTGTCGAGTGGGCATTTGATCTTAGCGTTATTTTTCACAATGGTAGCTTGTATCATCTTAGGGATGGGATTGCCGACAACCGCAAACTATGTTGTAACAGCAACTATTGCTGCGCCTGCTCTTATAAATGAATTTGGCATTGCGCCTATGGCTGCACATATGTTTGTTTTCTATTTTGGAATCGTGGCAGATATTACGCCACCAGTTTGTTTGGCAGCCTATGCTGGAGCAGGAATTGCCAAAGCAAATCCATTCAAAACCGGAATGACCGCAGTGAAATTGGCGATTGCCGCTTTTATTATTCCGTATGTTTTCATTTACAATCCTATACTTGTTTTTGTCGATGCAACGCCAGTAAAGCTTCTTCTCAGCATCCTTACAGCGTTTATCGGTATGATCGGTGTAAGCAGCGCTGTCATCGGCTATTTTATAAGAAATTCAAGATTGTGGGAGAGGATTGTCTTATTTGGTGCGGGAATATTGCTTATCGTTCCAGAATTGCTTTCGAGCACGATCGGCATATTGCTCATCGTCATCATATGGGCTATCCAAAGAAGCAGACCAGAAGAAAATCAATCGATGAAAGAAGTCGTAGCAGGATAGATTATAGGTTTGACAAAGAAACTGGCGAAGAACAGTATGTATTTCTTCGCCGGTTTTTAATTTCGGAAAAACGGTTCAGGCTGAGTTATTTTAAAGGACAATTCCTATGGAGTAAAATAGTTATACAATTAAAGCATTCTTTATTACATAAAAAAGTTTTCTTTTCCGATGCGATCGTATAACCCACTTTTTTTAAACATAGAAATTTTCTCTTTTGGTAACTTCTTTATAATGAGAAGCCTCTTTTGCTTTGTAATTTCATCCAACAATGAAGAAAGTGCTGCTTCTCCCGTTGCATCTATTACCGATACATGCTGAAAATCCAATATTACTTTTTTGGTAGTTGTTGATAAAATTTCAGGAATATGATCTTCGAAAATCTTTGCTGTCCCGAAAAACAGAGGTCCTTCTACGATAAACTTAGAAACGGAATCACCGAATTTATGGGCTTCCACCGTAGATGTTTTTTGAGAGGTAATCGTAAGTTTTCCACTCATTTTCTTCAAGAAGGACAATGCGGCTAATAATATGCCAACTTGAACTGCAACAGTTACGTTTACAAAAATCGTTAATAAGAAAGTTGTAAGCAATACAATAGAGTCCCCTGAACGAAGAGACAAAATATGGACAAATGTTTTTCGCGCACTCATATTCCATGCAACAAACATTAGAATAGGGGCCATTGCAGCTAGTGGGATATAGGAAGCAAATGGCGATAATAGCAATAGGAAAAGCAATACGAAAATGCTTTGAATCATTCCTGATACTGGACTTGCAGCTCCGGAGCGAATATTTGTAGCCGTCCTGGCAATTGCACCAGTAGCAGGAATGCCTCCGAATAGAGGGGTAACAATATTTGCTATTCCTTGACCGAATAATTCTCGCTTTGAATTATGCTTCGGGCCATCTTTCATGCTGTCGGCGACAACTGCGGAAAGTAAAGATTCAATTGCACCCAAAGCAGCGATAATAAGTGCGGGCTGCCATAATGTCAGTAATTTTGACATCGTAATTTGCGGCAATTGAAAGTCAGGCAGCGAACGAGGTATGCCGCCAAATGTCGAGCCGATGGTTTCCACTTTCCCGGGGTACAATAACACTGAAAGAATAGTAGGGACTAAGAGTGTCACTAACAACAATGGAATGCGTGGCGCAATTTTTGGCAATAAAAAAATGAGTATAAGCCCGATTCCAGCAGTCAAAATGCTATATAAGTTAACTGTGTGGAAGTTTTTGGCTACATCTATCATGTTTTCATGGAAGAATTGTTTATTCTGCAGTCCCGAAAGACCAAAAAAGTTACCAAGCTGACCTGTGAAAATAATGACGGCAATCCCTGCTGTAAATCCAATCGTAACCGATTTAGGAACGAAATGAATAAGATTGCTGATCCCTATGAAACTCATAATGATTAGGAAAATCCCTGCTAAAAACCCTGCTATCAATAAATCTTCATAGCCGTACTGCAAAACAATTGCCAATAGGATCGGGATGAAAGCACCTGTCGGCCCAGCAATTTGAAATCGTGAACCTCCGAATAATGCCACTAAAAACCCCGCAATTATTGTCGTGTACAAGCCATACTCGGGTTTGACGCCCGATGCAATTGCAAAAGCCATCCCAAGAGGAATGGCCACAATACCGACCGTAATCCCGGCAAGCAAATCCTGACGAAACGTAGCGGCATTATAATGAAAGAAACGAGGATCTTTTATCAACGTAGATCACTTCCTTATATTTTTCTGAAAACGACATACTATACGATAGTATAAGCAACAATTGGGGTTACAGCAAGGTACCCCATTATGTACAAAGGCAACTTCGTTGAATTTTTGCGACAAAAGAAGTATTATTTAGACGTTAAAATAAATAAGATTGGAGCGAGTTCCATGAATCGATTTAAAGATAAAGTAGTGTTCATTACAGGTGGAGCTTCTGGCATGGGAGAGAAAATGGTACATCTTTTCACAGCTGAAGGAGCTCAAGTCGTAGCAGCGGACATAAATGAAGATGCGTTGAATGAAAAATGGGGCTCATATGAAAATGTCATCCCTGTTAAATTGAATGTAACTTCAGATGAAGAATGGGCAGCTGCAATGAAAACAGCGGTCGAGAAGCTTGGTAAAGTAGATGTGTTAGTGAACAATGCAGGAATCTCTACTGAAAAATCAATGGATGCAATTACGATAGAGGATTGGCGCAAACTGTCCGACATCAATGGGTTCGGTACTTTCTTAGGAATGAAGCACGCTGTTTCGTATATGAAAGAGGCGAAAAAAGGTGCCATCGTTAACATTTCTTCTTACACAGCGATGATTGGCATGGGGGTCAATCCATATTCCGCATCTAAAGGGTCTGTTCGTGCAATTTCAAGAGCCGCTGCAGCCGATTTTGGCCAATATGGAGTTCGTGTAAATACTGTATTCCCAGGGGTTGTTGAAACGCCGATGACTAAATCCCTTGAAGATTCGAAGGAAGTTGTACAAGCGCTTATCCGCATGACGCCATTGCAACGCCTCGGCCAGCCTGAAGATATCGCAAATGCAGTCCTGTTCCTTGCATCGGACGAAGCTTCCTACATTACAGGCGCAGAACTTGTCATCGATGGCGGCTATTCCGCAAGATAAATCAGTTGGCATGCCGGTCAGTTTTTACTGAGCGGCTTTTTTTACATTAAAGATGAGACTCGTTTGATAAACGCATAAATTGTTTTTAACACGCATAAATACATCGCAAGCCCGCTTAAACTCCTATGAAAACGCATAGTGACGGATTGAAACGCATAAATCGGTATAGGTACTCATAATGATTATGTAGAAACGCATAAATCGGTATAGGCACTCATAATGATTATGTAGAAACGTATAAATCGGTATAGGTACTCATAATGATTATGTAGAAACGCATAAATCGGTATAGGCACTCATAATGATTACGTAGAAACGTATAAATCGGTATAGGTACTCATAATGATTTGTAGAAACGCATAAATCGGTATTGGTACTCATAACGATTATGTAGAAACGCATAAATCGGTATAGGCACTCATAATGATTATGTAGAAACGCATAAATCGGTATAGGCACTCATAATGATTATGTAGAAACGCATAAATCGGTATAGGTACTCATAATGATTTGTAGAAACGCATAAATCGGTGTAGGTACTCATAATGATTATGTAGAAACGCATAAATCGGTATAGGTACTCATAATGATTATGTAGAAACGCATAAAATCAGGTAAGAGCGCATAATTGTGAGATAATACACAAAAAGCTCTTCCTTCTCTATAAAAGTCGTGACCAACGCGCAAAACACCTCGCAGAAATACATATAAATTCCAATGAATTCGTATCTAAGAGATGGAACACGACTCTTGAAAGCAGAAAATCATTAAAGAACATGCAAAAAAACTATATCGAAATTCGTTACTATTTCAATTTGGAGAACTTAGGATTTAATAATTAGTTGAGAGTATAAGGAAATAAGACTGTTTGTCGATTGATTGAGCTTTAGTCTCGATTTATGTTTAGTTTCTCGGCTAATATGCGTGTTTGCTGGGACTAATGCGTTTGCAAAGCGACTAATGCGTTCCTTACGGCATTTATGAGTTTTTGTATCGCTTTATGCGTTTCTATCGTCGTTTATGCGTTTGCGAAGCGCTTTATGCGTTTCTTACGGCATTTATGAGTTTTCGTATTGCTTTATGCGGTTCTATCATCGTTTATGCGTTTGCGAAGCGTTTTATGCGATTCTTACGGCATTTATGAGTTTTCGTATTGCTTTATGCGGTTCTATCATCGTTTATGCGTTTGCAAAGCGACTAATGCGTTCCTTACGGCATTTCTGAGTTTTCATATCGCTTTATGCGTTTCTTTCGTTGTTTCTGAGTTTGCGTAGCGCTTTATGCGTTTCTATTGGCGTTTCTGAGCTTTTGTATCGCTTTATGTGTTCCTTTCGTCATTTATGCGTTTGCGAAGCGCATTATGCGTTCCTTTCGTCGTTTATGCGTTTGCAAAGCGTTTTATGCGTTTCTTACGTCGTTTATGCGTTCGCGAAGCGCATTATGCGTTTCTTTTGGCGTTTCTGAGTTTTCGTATTGCTTTATGTGTTCCTTTCGTCATTTCTGAGTTTGCGCAGCGACAAATGCGTTCTTGTCAGCTTATATGCATTTGCGTAACGATTATGCATTCCTGTCAGCATGTACGCGTTTTGCACAGCAACTTATGCGTTCCTGCAGCTCAAAAGTTTCGATGTTGCAATACGTGGATCTCTTCCTCACTAAGCACAATGCCTTCGTATCCTAAATCTTGCATGAGGCGGGTTATATACGGCTGTTCAACTTTTGCCTTTTGCAAGACTTCTTTTTGTGCGAATGCTTTACGTGTCGGTCCTTCATACAATATTTCGCCATCGCTCATAATAATTGTCTGTTCAAATGCATTTGCGACGAAATCCATATCATGCAATATGCAGATGACGAGTTTGCCCTGTTGATATAAAGAATGGATGATTTCTTTTATTTTCATTTTGCCTGCATAGTCTTGCCCCATTGTAGGTTCGTCGAAAAGGACGATTTTTGTATCCATAGCAAGGACGGATGCCAAGGCGATCATTTTTCGATCGGCAAGACTGAGGTCATATGGATTCGATTCTGCTTTATTAAATAGGCCGACGAGTTCAAGCATTTCTTTCGCTTTTTCATATGCCTTTTCCTTCGGCATTCCGATATTTAATGGGCCAAACATGACCTCGTCAATTACTTTATTTTTAAATATTTGGTCGTTTGGATTTTGGAAGATGAGTCCGATGCTGCTTGCCAACTTCGCTGCTGATGTTGTGGACGTGTCAACTCCGTCAATATGAATGGTGCCAGCGTCTGGTCTTAATAATGCTTTCAATAATTTGACGAAAGTTGTTTTTCCTGCACCGTTTTGACCGATGATTGCAATGGGCTTTCCGCTCAATGACATATTCAATTCGGTGAAGATCTGATTTTTCTTGTCATAGCCAAATTTCAGCCCATTTATTCTAATTTCTGGGGTGAAGTCGGCACATAGATTGGATGTCTCCTGTTCGATGATTTGCACATTTTGTAGACCAACCGTTTTTATGTCTGTTGCGGAGATTGGGTAGAGTCTGGTTCGTTTATTGTGCTTGTCAAGTTTTCTTGCCACTTTTGTAAATACAGGAGGTTCAACGCCATACGCTGTAATATCGTCCCTTGAGAAAACTTGAGCTGGGGAACCGTCTTGAATTAATTTTCCTTCATGAAGTAATAAAATCCGATCGGAATAGGCAGCCAACTTTTCCATTTTCTGTTCAGCCATTAGGATTGTCATCCCTTGTGCAGTTAAACTTTCCACAACTTTAAATACTTCTTCCGCTCCATACGGATCTAATTGGGAGGTAGGTTCATCCAATAATAGAATGTCAGGCCTCATTGCAATGACACTGGCAATGGCGACACGTTGCAATTGTCCACCGGAAAGCGCAAAGGGATTTTGTTCTTTTAACGATTCGATATCCAAGAGCTTCATACTTTCTTGTATTCTTTCATGCATTTCTTTGCGAGAAACGCCGCTATTTTCGAGTCCAAACGCGATTTCATCATAGACAGTGAACTTGGCTCCTGTCATTTGTGAAAATGGATTTTCGAATACGAGTCCGACCTTTGCTGTAATGTCGCTAATGTCATGCGACAACACATCCATTCCATCGACATAAACATCACCGCCGTAGCCTCCTTTAAAAAAATGGGGGACGAGGCCGCTAATGGCATAACATAGTGTAGTTTTGCCAGCTGTGTTTTGCCCGGCAATGCCAATAAATTCACCTTTGTTAACTGTGAAGGATATGCCATCCAATGCAGCTTTTTCAACGCCCGGATATTTGTATGTAAGATTTTCAACACGCAATAAGCTCATGAACCGACCCTCCAAACGATGACAGCGAACAATGCTGATAATAATCCCGCTCTAATGATCCATCTATATTTATACGGCTCTCTTTCATATAAAGATGTCCGTTGCCCTTTTGAATTGAATCTGCGAATTTCAAGCGCAATCGAACGTTCTCTTGTTTCATTCAAAGAGTTGAGTACAACGGGCCCGATTAGTGGAATGAAGGATTTGAATCGAATCCATAGACTTCCTTCTGTTTCCAAGCCGCGCGCACGTTGCGCATCGGTAATCTTTCCAGTCAATGCAATCATTTGCGGAATGATTTGCAAAACGGATAGTAGAACATAGCCAAAACGGTGTGATAGTCCTTTCTGAACGAGCGATTCAACTAAATCATCCGGTTTTGTCGTCAAAATAACTACGCCAAACGCAGAAATCATGTTAACGACCCGCAATGTAATAAGCAAGGCGATTGAGAAGCCTTCTTTGTAAATAGGGAACGGACCGATAGCAAATAGAATCGTTGCCCGATCGGGATGAAAAAAACCTTGGACAAGAATAATCGATAAAATAAGCAGGAAACTGACGCCGATTACCGGCAAAATGTATTTGAACACTTTGCCGGCAAGCAACAATGCAACAGTAAATAAAAGTATGCAAAATACGAAGAGGCGGTCAGCTGTTAAATATGTGATTAATATGGAAATGAAAGCAAATAAAAGCTTCGTCAAAGGATCGATTCTATGGATGAATGACTCCTTTTCTACGTACAGTGTCATTTGATTCATCACGTAGCCTCCCTGCTTCGCAAAGTTTTCGATAGCAATTTACAGCCGTTCGATTTCTTGATGATTGTCATACATGTTTTTCACGTTTTTCGGAAGTCCTTTAAAGACTAAGAAGCTAATGAGAACGGTCAACATTTTGTCAGGGACATCTACGACGATGCTGTCAGCAAAAGAAGCGAACCATAGAGGCATGTCTTTGGATAACATTGTCGCGAAAAGAGCATCTCCCCAAATATTTCCCGTCGTACCTTCCCAAAACATCATATTAAGCGGTGTTGAAATCGTGGCGGCAATCAATCCTACGATAAAGCCTAAGACGAGTGCTTTGCCGATATTCGAAATCCAACCTTTATACGCCATGATTCCGGCAACAAGGCCGATAACCGCGGATGTAATTGCATAGACGAAAGAGATAGGGCTTGTTGTAAAGCCGTATATGACATTATTTACAACTCCGACAATTGCTCCGATAATTGGACCTGCAAGCATGCTGGACAGGACAGTTCCAATTGAGTCAATCCAAAGCGGCAACTTCAGCAACTCTGCAAACAGCTTACCGATAAAGTTAATGCCGATGGCGGCCGGTATCAAAACTAAGGCAGCTGTTGAGAACCGCAATGACCACATACTGTTCTTTTTCATTTTATTGCTCCTTTTTCTCATATTTATCGAAAGGGGTTCCCCCTTAACGACCATCAAGATAAGTGTAAAGACACATGACTATACTAATCTATTTTTGTGAAATAAGGAAGCTTTTCTTTAAAATTATATGTAGTACTATATATACGGCGAATTGCTCTATAACATTCTGCATACAAAAGAGGGGCTATCCAGAAAGTTTTCACTAACTTTCTGGATAGCCCCATCATAATTATTTATAAGTTTGCAATTGGTTGAAGCGTTTGTACCCGACAAATTTATCTTTCCAATATACTGCATCTAATGCAGCTATTTCCACCTTCTTTGTTCCAGCGTGGATGAATTGTCCTTCGCCTAAATAAATGCCTGCATGGGAAATCCCACTGCGGTATGTATTTTCGAAGAAGACAAGATCTCCAGGAACTGGCTCGTCCACTGTAAACGAGTTTGTATACATGCCGATTGTATCAAGTCTTGGTAGATCGAGTCCGGCGTTTATAAATACATAATAAATAAAGCCACTGCAATCAAATCCTTCGGGTGTCACTCCAGCCCACAAGTAAGGGGTATCGATGAGAGGAAGGGATATTTCCGCTGCAGATTGTAGAACTTTTTCTGCAGATGTAGACAAACTGACCGGATTGTCCGGTTTTGTAACAGGTTTGAATGAGTTAGTTGAAGAAGTCTGTTTTTGCACTGAAACGCTCTGGTGGATGTTCTGCTTGTCCGAATTATTTATTGTTTGTTTAGATGACTGTGGCGGTTTAGTTGAAGCATTCTTATCGACAATTAACTTCTGGTCGATTTTGATGTCATCCGTTTTCAGGCCATTGAGTTCTTTTAGCTCATCTACAGTCAACTTATGTTGGGAAGCGATTTTCCAAAGCGTGTCGTTCTGTTTCACCACGTACTCACTAGCTGCTTTTGCGGTTCCAGTTGCAATGAATGTGGCGAGTGCCGCTGTAGCCATGACTGAAAAAACCTTCTTTTTCACGCCAAATCCCCTCTCTTTGACAATTCTCTATGAATCTATTTTACTGTCTATTAAACTTCAATACAAGACAAATTACGTGCTTTTGCTTTGATGTTCAGAAAAATTCGACATGAGTAGATAAACGATTTTCATATTAATTAATAGAAGTAGTGGAAAAGAGAAGAAGTGGAAGGTCTTTATTAAAAAATGTAAGTCAGGCGGAACTAATTCCATCCTGACTTACCGTCATTAAAATTGATATTGTTTCAACAAACTTTCCAATTTTAAAGCTAGGCCAATATTTCCTTTTACCTTTAATTTGCCCATCATAAAAGCACCAGTTGAATTCAATTTTCCTGCAAGCAATTTTTTAAAGTCTTTGACGCTCATCGTCAATGCACAATCAGCATCCGCTATTTCACCGGATAAGGTTTCGGCTTTGCCATCTTTGAATATTAATCCGAATGAACCTCCGTCATCACCTGATAAATTCAAGGAATAAGTTGTGTTCATTCCTTGAATTGGTCCCGGGTTCCCATTTAAAGTGGTATCGATCAATGTCCAAATTTCCGCTATGCTCATATTATCTAAATTCATTAATAGACCTCCTACTCTATGAGTGATTACTCATTCATTTTATCATAGATAATGATAATTCTATAGTATAAATCATTTTAAAACTTACAATTTTTAGTAACATATATAGGCGGAAAATCATATTTAATTATTTCGCAAATTTTGAAAGAAAATGGCCATGTGCTAAAAGAATTATGATAAAATGAGTACAATACTTCAAATTACATAGAAAATTGTCGATGATAAATTAAGGAAGGAAAACTTTCTTTCGGGAAGGCGGTGTCGTCCGGTGAGGCAGAGCAAAGAAAACAAATTGCTAATGAATGAAATGAAGCAAATGCAGGAATTCGTATTTTCTCATGCAAAGCAGTTGAATATTACAAGAGAGTCTATTCTATCTGTAATTGAGGAATTATGCATCCGCATTAGCAAAGTTATGAAATGTGATCGTGTTGGGATTTGGCTTTTCAATGAAGATCGTACTAACTTAACGGCACAAAATATTTATTGCAAGAATACATCTGACTACACTGCTGGCCAAGTACTAACAGTAAATGAAGCACCATCCTATTTCGCTGCCGTTCAATCAACTAGAATTTTGGAAATCGGCGCTATAAATGAAGACTTTTCTACGAAAGAATTATTAGAACACCCTTTATATGAAAACGGCAAATATAACTCTTTATTAGATGCATCCATTATTTTAAGCAAGGGAATTGGAGGAGTGATTTGCTGTGAAACGATTGAAAAGCGGGAATGGAGCGCATTTGACGGTGTCCTATTAGCATCTATAGCGGATATGCTTTCATTCATTTTTGATAGGGTCGAACGTCTTGAAGTAGAGGCGCATATGCATACATTGGCTTATCGTGATCCGTTAACAGGGCTCGATAATCAATACGCTTTTACAGAAAAAGTAAATGAACAGCTAAAGCGTATGAATGAGGGGAAGCGCGGGATTTTCATGTACCTCATTTTGGACCAATATTCAGAAGTACAAGGTGTATTGGGACATGAAGGCGCCGATCAAATGTTGAAAATTACCGCAGAACGTTTGAAAAAAATATTTCCGTTGCCAGCGCATACTGCAAGATTGGCATTTGATCATTTCATTATCTTTTTTGAAATGGATGGAGAATTTTGGGAAAATAAAAAGATGATGGATTTCATTGCAAATGAGCTTCGTCATCCGATGTATATTTGCGGCCAGGAAGTATATATGACTTTCAGTTACGGCATTTCAATTTATCCCGATCATGCTTTGAATGTAAAATATGGAATTCAATCCGCTAAAATGGCTTTGCAATCGGCGCAAAAAACCTCCAATAGAAAGAGTCGAGGCATTTACGAACCGGATATGCATACGTATTTAAAAGAAACGATGCTTTCTGAAATGAATTTGCGGAGAGGACTTGATTTTAATGAGTTCAAATTGTTTTACCAGCCGCAAGTAAACTGCAGAACAGGGGAAGTGACAGGTTTTGAAGCACTTATCCGTTGGCAGCATCCAGAGCGCGGCCTCATTTTACCAGGAGATTTTATTGACCTTGCAGAATCGACAGGGCTCATTACTCCAATGGGAGAATGGGTTATTCAAGAAGCGGTTGCCCAGTTGAAAAAGTGGGATACACCTCCTTATGATAAACTTACCATTTCAGTTAACGTTACACCGCGTCATTTTCTTCACCATAATTTTCCGTTTTATTTACATCAGTGCATGATTGATTCAGGCATTAGTCCAGAGAGACTTGTGCTGGAAATAACAGAAAATGTTGCATTGGAAGATCAGAAAGCAGTGACAAGCCGTATTAATTTATTGACTGAAATGGGCTACGCTGTTTCGATCGATGATTTTGGAAAAGGGTATTCTGCCTTCATATATTTGCAGCATTTCCCGATTCAGCAAATAAAAATTGACCGCCAATTTATAAATGGGCTTGGAAAAGACACAAAGAGCATTGGCATCGTGCAAACAATTATCCATTTGGCAGAGCTATTAGGTTTGCAAACGATCGGAGAAGGGGTCGAAACGAAAGAGCAGTGGGATATTTTAAAGCAGTTAGGATGTACAGAACTGCAAGGTTTTTATTTTAGTAAGCCTGTTCCTATCGAGGAAATCAATCGTCAGTTCTTAAATCATCATCAAATAGGCAAGTTGTTTTTGCCAGTACAAATGGAAACAACTACAATTAAATAAATCATTATATGGGAAAGCTGTAGACAAAGTTCGTTATGTCTACAGCTTTTTATAAGAAGGTATTCAAATGCCTATACTTTTAACGTTTCAGGTAAGTGATGAAGTAACATGGCGAAAATCAAAAGCATTATCCACTAAAAGTATAAAATGAAGCAGTCAGAGAAGTGTGAAATGTTTTCTCTGACTGCTCTTCATTGTTATCGTTCATTTTTGATAGTAGTGCTTGCCATTCCCGCTACTTTCAACAGGTTGGGTAAGTGTGACGCTCTCGAACTCCGTATGCCCTTTGCGAAAATATATGAGACGACCGATTCCCCTTTGTTTTATTAGGAGGCGGTGACTCCGGCAAGGGGAAAAAGCGCGAATGATGAGAGACCACTTAAAAAAAAAAGGAAAAGGCTGTCCAGAAAATTCGTATCTACTGACTTTCTGGACAGCGCTTTTTATGATCTTTTTATCTACCGATTGGCCAATCGAATGGCAATGAGCCAGGCGGTGAGTGCTTAATAATATCAAACACTGGAATCGTATAGGCAAACAAAATGAGCGCTATTGTAATGCCGATCCATAAATACCAGTTTTCCAAGATTTTTGGAGTCGGGTCTGCATCGACTTCTTCTTCGGCGATTGGGAATTCTTGTACACCGCGAGGCGCGAAGAATGCAAGTTGGATGAAGATGTAAATCATAAGCAAGATACCGATGAATAAAATTGTTCCACCAACTGCTTGTGCAACTTGATAGCTGATCCAAGTTTGAACTTGTTCGCCGCCTGCGTAATTCGAAAAATTCGAACGGCGTGGCCCGCCCAATAATCCCTGGATATGCATTGCTGTAGACATAATTGTCATACCGACCGTCCAAATGATCGTCTGAATGATTCCTAACTTATTAATTTTCGGGGTTAGACGTCTGCCGGTTAAATGAGGCACGAGCCAATAAGCGATCCCAAAATACGTTAGTAGTACGGTTGTTGCGACTGTCAAATGAAAGTGGCCCGTAACCCATATGGTATTATGGATAAGCGTATTCATTTGGTGAGAGGCGTTAACAATACCGCCTGCTCCTCCTGGGATAAATGCGATCATGCCGATGAAAGGCGCAAGGAAACGGACATCTTTCCAAGGTAAATGCTTAAACCATCCGAAAAGCCCTTTATGACCTTTTCTGCGACCTGTCGTTTCAAATGTTGCAAAGATCGAGAATGCGGTCATTAATGTTGGAATGACAACCATGAATGTTAATACAACTTGAATGAATTTCCACGTCGGATCAATCCCTGGCTCCGTCAATTGGTGATGAAAGCCAACCGGAATCGAAAACATCAGCAGTAGGATGAAAGATAATCTTGCCAGTGAGTCACTGAACAGTTTGCCGCCGATAATTTTCGGAATGATTGCATACCATGCCATATAAGCAGGCAATAGCCAGAAATAAACTAATGGGTGACCGAAATACCAAAACAATGTACGGCTTAACAAGACGTTGATCGTAGCCGCATAGCCCAGTGACCACGGGATGAATTGAATCAACACAGATGTTGCGACTCCTAAAGAGGCAATGAACCACATCGCCATATTGATGACGACCATGAATGCAAGCAAAGGAGATTTTTCGCCCTTATGCGCCTTTTTCCATAAATAGAGCTGACGGAAATTCGTAAATACTGCAATCCAGCTTCCGATAATAACGAGAGCAAGCCCGATGTAAAAAGCAGGATGTGCTCGTAAAGGTGCATAAAATGTATACAAAACGTTCGCCTGACCGACTAAAATTGTGACCGCAGCTATAATTGTACCGATGAGCATCGTCCAGAAAGAAAGCCAGCCTGCTTTGCGCTGCTTATCTGTAATGCCTACCGTTTTTCCCATTAAAGCAAATTGAAACCCAATAATGAAGAAAGTTGTCAATACGAGCCCTAAAATAACGCCATGGACTGTTAGAATGGTATAATAGTTAATTCCGAAAGGCAATTGGAACTTGCCAGAACGGGAGAGAACTTGCAATAGACCCATTAACCCCCCAACTAAAAGGGAAGCGAATGTTACATACATGAATGACATATAAAGACGTGATTCTTTTTTAGTAAAGCTAAATGCATTCTTCAATCTTCATACACCTCCACAGTAGCGAACATCTGATGATGGCCGATTCCGCAATATTCATTGCAGACAACAGTAAATTCGCCTGCATTTTTCATGACTGTTTCCAGACGGCTGACATGCCCAGGCTCAACCATCATATTTACGTTTGTGCCTGCAACTTGGAAGCCATGAATGACGTCCTTAGTTGTGATTTGGAATAAAACAGTAGAACCTTTTGGTACGCGGATCTTCTTAACGGACTTGCCGTCTTCGTCGACGCCGAAGTCATAGTTAAAAGCGGACGCGACGATATTGACCGTATATTTTCCATCCGCGACTTCACGAAGGCCTAAGTTTTCAGGCTTAAAGGATTCATGTGCTTCAACGTTCTGTGGATCGATTGTTTCAATATGGCTTTGAGGATGCGTTCCTTTCCAAAATGCAGCAAATCCAATAATGAGTAAGAAAAGTGCAAGAGATCCCATTCCGAATATGAGCCAAATTTTTTCATACTTATGCAAATGCATCGGTTTTCCTCCTAACGAATGTCATGTTCATCTTGATAAAAACAGGGCGTACGATCCGAACCATAACAACAAGATAAAAACGCCTAACAGCATGACTGAGATAAAAGTACCTTTTAGATTAATATCCGGATCATGTGAGGGTTTCTGTGTCGAGTTCTTTTTTGCCATCTTTTCACACCTCCATAAGTAATTAAGAAATTGTTTTGATACTTTTATCTTAATCACACAGTGAAATAAGAGAATTAGGGAAATCCCTATAGATTAGCAGTTCACTAGTAATTTCACAGTTTGTTCAAGAGGTTTTCAAAATATCGACATAGTTATTTGGTAGGAGTGATGAGTACGTTTAAAACCGGAAAGGGAAGGGAAAGGAGAAAGGGCTGTGTCATAGCAGCTGAACAGTACTAGTCTCAGTCCTTCAATTTGGAACTATATTTCAAAAAAATACCATTAAGATGAAGCCAACAAATTTATTGACATACTGTTTATGGAAAATTAAATTGGTATTAACAAATCTTTTAAAGAAAGTCGGTTGAAAAGAATGGAAAATTATAAATTGATTACTGTAAATACACCCGAAGAGGGCGCAAAATATGTTTATAATATGATTAAAGAGGAGCTTGAACAAAATAGACTTCATGTAATTGGCTTAGCTACAGGAAGTACAATGATTCCTGTCTATAAAGAGCTAACCGAATCAGATCTTGATTTTTCTGGCGTTACGACGTTCAATTTAGACGAATATGTCGGTTTGTCTGCTTCAAATCCGAATAGCTATGCATATTTTATGAAAGAGCATCTATTCAGCAAAAAACCGTTCAAGGAAACAAATATACCTAACGGTACGGCGGAAGATTTAGAGGCAGAATGTGCACGATATGAAGATGCTTTGCAAGCAAGCAAATTAGATATCCAGCTTTTAGGCGTAGGAGAAAACGGCCATATCGCATTCAATGAACCGGGCACTCCTGCTGATTCTGTTACGCATGTCGCTTCATTGACAGATTCAACATTAGGCGTTAACAGCCAATACTTTGAAAATGACGAAAAAATTCCTGAAACGGCATTGACGATGGGCATCGCATCGATTATGAGCGCCAAAAAATTAATTTTGCTCGCATTCGGGGAAAAGAAACGCCCTGCCATTGAAAAATTGCTTGAAGGAAAAGTTGATTCTGAATGGACAATCACATATATACTGAATCACCCTGATGTGACAGTCATTACAGATCTTACGGACCTTAAAGCTTAATGGTACATTCTTCAAAATTTATAAATCAGCAGACACTAATTTCACAAATTGCAGTATTTTGGCTGATTGGAAAGTCATAGTCGACTTCCAATCGGCTTTTTTTGTGTGAAAAGGGGATAAAGAGAGCATTTACGCTGAAATGAGACAAAATGTAACCCGAATGTTACACAACTGTAATATAAGTTTGTCATATTGCATGGTAAGGTAGTTGCAGATGGTTTTTCAGATAAATAATACTTTTTGGGGGAAAACATGAGAATCATAGGACGCATGCAAAAGTCTTTTGCATTTTTTGCAATGACACTAATATTACTCTTTATTCCTTTTGTAGGACAAGCTGAAGCATCATCAAAATCAGCTGCAATCTCGGAAACTGCCACAAGCTTAACAGGCATTAAATATGTCTATGGCGGAACGACAAAAGCAGGTTTCGACTGCTCTGGATACGTGAACTACGTCTTTAACGAACATGGTATCCAATTAGCGCGCACATCTTCAGGAATGTACGCGTCAGGCACAGCTGTAAATAAAGAAGACCTTGCAGTTGGAGATCTTGTATTCTTCAACACAACAGGAAAAGGCGTGTCACACGTCGGCATCTATATTGGAAATGGCGAATTCGCCCATGCATCCACGTCAAAAGGTGTCCGTGTCGATAAACTAAACGATCCATACTACTGGGGCCAACGCTATATCGGCGCCAAGCGAATTAGTGGCGTACATTCATAAGCGTTTAAATAAATCAACCAACCGAAACAGATTCCCATTGTGGAATCTGTTTTTAATTTGGTAAAGAGAGGCTTTTAGCATGTTGCTTCTACGTTATGACGGGATAGGCTTGTGTTATTGTGTATTCTTTACATGGTGAACTTCCACATCAATTGCGCATGTAACTGCCCATATTCCATAACTCATTCCGTGCTTTACAGAAAAAAGGGGCTGTCCAATAAGTCCCTAAAATAGAACAGGTGGCGAAAAACGAATCGTTTTTCGCCACCTGTTCTTGTATTTTTCTCATTCAATACTGAAAGTAGCTCGCGGAT